>JBJONI010000455.1:0-14860 GCA_046051915.1 Pseudomonadota bacterium | reverse complement strand
ATGGACGCCGCGATCGATGTCGTCGCGCAGGCGTCGTCGGTGGGCGCACCTTGGGCCGATGCGACCGACGAAGCGGTCGTCGCGCTGATGCTCGCGCCGCCCTTCGCCTGGTTGCCGGGCGTTGACGCCGCGTCGGTGGACGAAGAAGGGCGTGATCTTCGCCCCTGGTACCTCGCGGCGCAATGGAGCTACGCTGTGTGGCAGGCGCCGCCGGACGCGGAACTTCGGGCCTGCGCGGCCGCCGGTTCGCTGGCTTGGGGCGGCGAGGGGCCGTGCGCGGGCCCGAACCAACGGGCGAGGCTGTTCGCGGACCCGCGGTCCGACGTGCTGGTGACCGAGCTCGTGGAGCGTTGGTTGGGGGTTCACGACGTCGGCCGCTTGGACTTCATCACGCGCGCCTACCCCCTGTGGAATCCGGCGTTGACGTCGGACCTACGCGACGAGTTTCGCGATCGTCTGCGGGGCGATCGTGCCGCCGCGCTCCCTGTCCGGGGCTGGTTCGCGGGTTCGTCGGGGTTCGCGACAGGGCGTGTGGCGCGCTATTACGGAGATGCAACCGGTTCTCTCCTTGCGCCGCACATCGTTGAGCGTGGCGCCGACCGGCCTGGAATCCTTGGGATGGGGTGGGTCGCGACGGCTTGGGCGAGAGGGACAGAGCCCTCCGTGGTCGATCCTGCCGTGTGGGTGTTGGAGCACCTGTTGTGTCGGCCGCCCCCAGCACCGCCACCGGGCGTTCCCCAGCTCCCGCCGGGTGCCGACCCGCGCACGGCGGTTCAAGACCATGCGGCCGACCCGGCGTGTGCGAGCTGCCACGCCGGACTCGACCCTTATGGCGTGCCGCTGCTCGCCTTCGACGCGATCGGCCAACGCCGCGGATTCGTACCCGACCGCGTCGTGCTCCCCGACGGCGTCGCGGTCGATGGACCTGCCAGCTACAGCGCCTACCTTGCGGGTTCGCCGGAGTTGGAGCGATGCGTCGCGAAGCACATCGCGGCGTGGGTGTGGCGACGGGAGCCTTCGGTTTCCGACGCGCCGCGCCTACTGGCGATCGCCCACGAGGCGGTCGGCGCCGGCGACGGCCTCGATGCTTGGGTGCGCGCGGCGATGGCGGCGGACCCCGGCGCCTGGGGTGTACCGTGACGTGGACCCGGCGCGCTCTGCTGGCCGCTGCCGGTGGCGCGGCGTTGTTGCCCGGCATCGCGAGGCCAGAGCGACGTTCGGCGGCTGCGGTCCGTCGCCTCGTGGTCTTTGTGGTTCCCAACGGCATGCCCGACGCGCTGTGGACTCCTGGCGGGGCCGGCGCAGGTTGGCTTTCTACGGGGATTCTCGACGCGTTGGCGGACGTTCGGGACGAGGTGGCGGTGATCACGGGCCTCGCCAACGTCCCGTCGTACCTTCGAGAGCACGCGAACAGCCTGCCGACGGTCCTGTACGGCGGACGGCCCGAGGTGGTCGGCGGCGCTTCCCTCGATCAGCGAATCGCGAGATTGCACGAGGCCGAAACGCTGTTTCCCTCCCTGCAGATCGCGAGTGAGCGCGACACGCCGTGCCTGGAACAGGGGGTAGCCTGCACACGGAGACGCGCGGTGTCGTGGCGGTCGCCGGAGGAGCCTGCGCCCGTGGAAGTGTCCGCCGAAGGCCTGTACCGAAGACTCGCGGCGCCAGTCGCCGCCGGCACGTGGGCGACGGCGTTTGCGCGCGACCGACGGGCCGCGCTCGCGGGGGCCGGCGACGGCGGATGGTTGGCTGGCCTCGATGCCGTCGATCGGCGGGTGACATGGCCTCGCGCCGCCGCGTGTGGCGACGTGGAACCGCCCGTGGACCGCGCCCTGCTGTATGGCGACGACGCCCACATCGAAGCGATGATCGCGTCTGCGTCTGCGGCGTTGGCGTGCGACCTGACGCGCGTGGTCACCTACATGCTCGGATACGCGGGGTCGAACCGACCGCTTTCGGGGCTCGGCGTACCGCTCGGACACCACGAGCTGAGCCACACCGACTTCGTCGACGGACATCTCCGCTTCGGACGCTGGGCTGTCGGGCATTGGGCGCGCTGGGTTTCCACGTTGGCGCAGACGCCCGATCCGCAGGGTGGCCGTTTGCTCGACAGCACGGATGTGGTGTTCGTGAGCGACATGGGCGACGGGACCACGCACGGGGTCACACGGCTACCCGTCCTGCTCGCCGGGCCCATCGCCGGTGCGTGGAGGGGCCAGCATGTCCCGGTGGACGAGGGTCGGCCGTTGGCGGACCTGTGGCTGGGGCTCGGCCAGGCGCACGGGCTGTCGATCGACAGGTTTGGAGAGGACGGTCGCTCGCCGCTCACCGCGCCCCCGGCCTCGCTGGGTCGCGCGACGCGCCGCTAGGGGATGCCGACGCTCATCAAGGCGCGAACCGTGCCCGACACCTGCCAGCCGCTCCCGGACGAGGCGATCACCGGGCCGCCCTCGATGCGTCCTCCGAGACGAACCCCGCCGAGGTCTCCCTCGGCCCCGACCAGCACCGGGAGCGCGCCGCGGAACGCCACGTCCGGGTACACGGTGAGGTCGTTCTCGAGACGGAGCCCGAGGTCGATGTCGACGGCCTTGTCGGCGTGAAGCGAGACCGCGAAGCCGGGGTGGCCGAGCCCGACGCGCACGCCAACCCGGCCGCTCGCGCCCGCGAGACCGAACTGCACGGGCACATCGAGGGTGATCGCGGCACCGCCGTGCGCCACGCCCCGGACGGGGAGGCGGAACCCGAGCGCCGGCGTGAACGCGAACACGCCCAGATCGAGGTCGTCGGCGTAGGAGAGCCGGACGTGCGGACGCAGTTCGAAGGCGCCGTGCTCGATGCGGAGCCGCACGCCGCCGTCGAGCCAAGGAAAGCCGAAGTCGACGTAGCCCTGCGTGTCGCCCACCAAGCGGCCGCCGTTCATGTTCCCGCCGGCCGCAGCCGGCGTCGCGGCGAGCACGGCGGCGGCGAGAACCGCGGCGCGTGCTCCCAGCCCCGTGTGGCTCAAGGGAGCCCGATGCTGACGAGGGCCCGGACCGTCCCGCCCACGCCGCTGTAGGGCCCGTACGCGAAGAACGCGGGGCCACCCTCGATGCGGCCGCCGAGGCGGATGCCACCGACGTCTCCCTCAGCGCCGATCACCAAGGGTACGGCGCCGCTGAACGTCACGCCCGGGTAGACCGAGAGGTTGTCCTCGAACCGGATGCCCAGGTCGAGCTCCACGACGTCGGCGGCGTTGTAGGTGACGGCGAATCCGGGGTGGCCGAGCCCGACGCCGAGGGCGACGCCGCCGCTACCGCCGGGGACGCCCGGCGCGAATCCGAGCGTGACCGGGACGTCGAAGGTGAGCGCTGCGTCCCACTCGCCGAGCTTCTTCAGGGGGACGCGGAACGCCACCGCCGGCGAGAGGCCGAGCGCCCCGACCGCGAGTCCCTCCGCATACGAGAACTTCAGGTGGGGGCGGATCTCGAACTTGCCGTCTTGCATCGGCAACCGAACGCCTCCGTCCAGCCATGGGAACCCCGCCTCCACGTAGCCCTGCGTGTCCTCGACGATCCGGCCGCCGTTCATGTTGTCGCCGGCCCAAGCCGTCGAGGAGAGAAGAAGCGAAGCGAACAACACGCGCATGGGGACCTCCGTGCCCGACTGCTAGCCGCGACTTCCCCACGATGCAAATCCAACGAGGTGGGCTCCTGCGCTGCAACTCAGGCGCCGCAGCGACGGCGCGGGGGCCCAGAGGTCGCAGCGCGTGGGGTGGACGCGCGCGTTACCCGGCGGAGGGAGGCGCCATGCCGAACGAAGACAAGCCCAAGACGGTGCGCCCGCCTTCGGCGTACCGCGTCGAGATCGTGCGGCGGCGGTGTACCGGCGTGGGGACGTGTGTGGAACGCGCGCCCCGGACGTTCGACCTCGACGACGACGCCGTCGCGTACGTGCGTAAAAGCAACGGCGACGAGGACGCCCGGATCCTCGACGCGGCCAAGTCGTGCCCGCAGGATGCGATCCTGGTTTTTGATGCGGCTTCCGGCGCACGCCAGTGGCCGGTCGAAGAGGGCTGACAAGCCGGTCGCGTTGGTGCTACACTCTCCGCATGCCACCTGTCGCACGCCTTTTCGACTACCACGTTTGCCCGATGGTGACGGGCAAGGTCCCCCACGTGGGTGGCCCGATCGTTCAGGCGAGCGGCAACGTCAAAGTCGGCGGTCTCCCCGCGGCCCGCGTCGGCGACCGCGCGATCTGCAACGGCCCGCCCGACGCCATCGCGGCCGGCACGCCGACGGTGCGCGTCAACGGCCGGCCCCTCGCGCGGCTCGGGGATCCGACGGTGCATGGGGGTCGGATCGTCGGCGGGTGCGGCAACGTCTTTGCGGGCACCGTCGGCGGCGGCGCGGGACAGAACAAGCCGAGCGCTGCCGTGACGCCACCGAGCGCGCCGGGAAGTTTCGGTGCCGATGGGCCAGAGAGCGGCGACAACGGGGGCCGTCCTGGCAAGGGACAACGTCCCGGAGGCGGTCGGCCGGGTCGTCCCGGGCGTCCGGGGGCGGGCGGGCCTGGCGACTCCGGCGGGGGCTGGCAGCGGCCACCGAGCTGGCGTCCGCGTCCGGTGCGCCCGCCATCGTGGTGGAACAACGGCGGCGACAGCACCCGTCCGGAGACCCCGCGCCCCGGCGGAAGGCCGCGTCCGCCGGGACGTCCGAGGCCGCCTTGGCAGGGGGGCGGTTCCACGCGTCCGCCGCGTCCGCCGCGTCCGCCGGGTGGGGGGGACGGCGTTCGGCCTGCCGTCCCGGGTCCGGGTGGCGTGACACGACCCGTGCTCGGCGGTCGACCGGTGCGGGGGCCCACCGTGCCCGTCCAGCCCCGCCCGCCGTCTCCAAGCCACGGCGTGGGCCCTGGGGCCACCACCCGGCCGGCGCGGGGTGGGTCGACTGCGGGCGGTGGCACGGGGGCTCGTCCGCCGTCGCACACGGGCGCCGGACCGTGGTCCTCCTCGTACGCGGGACCGTCCGATGCTTGGCTGGCCGAGCGGGCTTGGCGGATGAGCGCGGCGTACTACCAGGGTTCGGCGACGCGCGTCGTCCCACCAGCGGGCTGTGGACCCGGTCCGGGCGCGGCGACCTTCCGTCCGTCCAAGGCGCAGGTGCGACGGATGCTGCGTCGTTTGGGGCGCCGTCGCGGCCGCTGAGCCGCGTGTCGGCTCATTCGTCGTGCTGTTTGACGCGGAACCCCGGATGGAGCGCCTCGTCGAGCACCGGAAGGTACGCGTCCTGGCCGCGTACGTACGCTTGCGCGAACGCTGTCAGGTAGGTGGCGAGGACGGGCACGGTCTCGGTGGTCGGCGTGTTCGCAGCACCGCAGCCGTCGGCAGACGCACCGGGTTGAAAGACCTCAATCACGTCGAGGCCCACGTCGTCGCACACCGAGATGAACGAGTAGTGACCGCCGTCGGGGATGCGGATCCACCGATCGCGCGGGTCGTCGAGCTGCGCCCATGCGGGCTGGGCTTCGGTCTCATCGGGGGTCGTGAGGTCGCCGCCCGCGCTCTGCAACAGCGTCGGGATCGGGAGCGCGGCGAGGGCGCCCTCGGCGAAGCTCGCGACGAGCGCGGGGGCTTGTGGCGCGATCGCGTCGACGCGGGGGTCGATGAAGCCGCCGTCCAAAGCGGCCTGGACGTCAGGGTTCAGCGCGAGGAGGCACGCTTCGTCGGTGTCCGTGACGTCGCAGCCGGCCGCCCACAACGCGCTCTGGTTCGCGACGCCGCCGGCGGAGAAGGTGGTGTAGCCGCCAAACGAGTGGCCGAAGAGGAACACTTGGTCGATGTCGGCCTCGAGGTCCGGCACGGCGCCTGCGTCGGCCAGATCGAGCAGCGCCGTGATGTCGCGCGGGCGATGCACCATCGTCGCGAGGAAGGGCTCACCGCCGCCGCCGATGAGGTCAAACGACGTGTTGCCGACATGGTCGGCCGACAGCACGATCCATCCATGTGACGCGAGGCGCTCGGCGAATGGGTAGGCGATCAAGCCGAGGCCGCCGCTTCCGTGGCTGTACACGGCGACGGGATGGGCGCCGGCGCTCGGGACGGGCGCGTCTTGGGCCAACGGGGCCTCGCGCTCCACGATGCCCGCCACGAGGTACGTCGCGCGTGCCTCGGAGGACGCGTCCGTCGGATACCAGACCTCGACGGGGAGCTCGCGGACGCCGCTGCCGTCGGGGGTCCCCCATGGCGGGGCCCACGAGGTGGTGGTCTTGGCGTAACCGACGCCCTGCGGCCCGGGCGCGCTCGCCGTCGCGACCGCGTCGAAGTCGGCTTCGTCGGGCGCTGGTTCCGAGTTGCATCCCGCCAACCATAGCCAGGCGAGCGTGTGCCTCATCGTGGACAGGACCGCGCGATCACCGCGGAGGGATCCGCCTCAAACTTCGCCTTGCACCCGTCGCTGCACAAGTGGAAGCTATGCCCGGCGTGGTCGACGGCGAACTCGGCGCTGCCGTCCATCTTCAAGTTGCAGTTCGCGCACTTGGAAACGGTCGCGTCGTCCGCACCGTCCGCGGCGTCCGCGGCGTCGATGCAGGCGGTGAGCGTGCCCGCGTCGAGCGGCGCGGGTTTGGTACCGCCGCACGCGGCGAGAAGGGTGGCGATCAGAACGTAGCGCATGGGCACCTCTCGCGACCTATAGCCGATCGGGAGGCGTCCGTGACGTCACCGGGCGTCGCCGTGGCGCTCCAGTTCGTCTTCGATGATCGCCCGGAAGGCATCGGCGGGCTGCGCGCCGCTCAACATGCGTCCGTTGAGGAAGAACGCCGGGGTCCCACTGACGCCTGCTGCTTCTGCGGCCTGCATGTCGGCGGCGACACCGGCTTTGCCGCCTCCCGTGGCGACGCACGCATCCCAGACGGTGAGGTCGACACCGACCGCGGCGGCTTGGCGTCGCAGTCCGCTCGCGTCCAAGGCGGCAGGGTTGCTGTACAGGGCGTCGTGGAACGCCCAGAACTTGCCCTGTTGGTTGGCGCATTCTGAAGCTTCGGCAGCGCCCTGCGCGTGCTCGTGAAACCCAAGCGGGAGGTGCCGATAGGTGACGCGAACTTGGTCTCCGTAGCCCGCGAGGACCTGACGCACGCTCTCGGCAGCGCGCGCGCAGAACGGGCATTGGAAGTCGGCGAACTCGACGATCTCGATCGCCGCCGTGTCGGTACCCTTGGTCGGCGCGTCGACGCGTCGCGGCACCGAGACGCGGACCGGTTCGGCGAGCAGTCGCGGCTTGTAGGTCGCGCGCAGCTCGCTGAGGAAGGCCGCGTAGCGTTCGCCGAGCGCGGGCTCGCGCAGCAGGTCGGCCACTTGGCGTCGCACTTCGGCGGTTGGCATGCCCTTGGGGATCCGGGCTTTGTTCTCCTGAATCCACGCGTCGATCGCCTTGGCGTCGGGTGGGGCGACTTTGCCCTCGATTTCGAGCTGGAGGAGCGCTTCGGCCGACATGCCGCGTTGGGCGGCTTCGAGCTCGACCATGCGACGCTCGACCGCTTCCTCGATCGCGGCGTCTCGGGCCTCGGTGAAGGCCTGTCGCGCTTCGGCCGCGGCAGCCGCGATCTCGGCCTCGATCGCCTCCGAGGTCAGATCCTCGCCGCCCACGCGTGCGATGACCGGAGGGACATCCGGCAGACGCAGCTCGTCGGCGACGGCAGGGGAGAGCAGCGCGGCGAGCGCGAAGACCATGAAGACTCCAAGACGGTGGTGTGGCCAAAAGCGAACCCGGGACGGCGCTACGTCCGTCCCGGGTGGGGTTCAGCCCTTGAGCGACTCAGGAACAGCCTGACGTATTGCCACACGTCATGCACTTCATGCAGGTGCCGTTGCGGACGAGCGTGAACGAGTTGCAGCTTGAGCACATCTCGCCCTCATAACCCTTGGCCCTTGCTTCCTCGATCTTACGGCGACGCTCTTGAATCGCGACGTCGGCGCCTGCGCCGACCGCCATCGCGACGGTCTGGGTGGCCGCCGCGTTGGCGCGCGCCGCCACGACGGGCGCGACTTGGGCCGGCGCCTCATCGACGTCGATCGCGAGCGAGACGAACGAACTGCCGATCCGGGTCTGCTCTTCGTCGTCCCAGGACGGTCCCTCCTCGCCCTCGTGCATCGCGTCGTGACGGAGGTCCTCCTCGGACACGTGCGCGAGGTCGTTACGTCCGAGGTACTGGATGGCGAGCTCGCGGAAGATGTAGTCGATGACCGACGTGGCCATCTTGATCCGGTCATGACCGTCGACCATGCCGTTCGGCTCGAAGCGCGAGAACACGAACTGCTCCGCGAACTTCTCGAGCGGAACGCCGTGCTGCAGACCGATCGAGATCGCGATCGCGAACGAGTTCATCAAGCTCCGGAAGGCGGCGCCCTCCTTGTGCATGTCGACGAAGATCTCGCCCAAGGTGCCGTCTTCGTACTCGCCCGTGCGCAGGAACACCTTGTGGCCGCCAACCACCGCCTTTTGGGTGTAGCCACCACGGCGGTTGGGCAGGCGACGACGCTTGGCGAGGTAGCGGTAGACGATCTTCTCGGCGACCTCGACCACCGTCGGCTGAGGGGTGACGAGGTCGACCGTTGCGGGCTTGCTCGCATGTAGACCGGCGAACAGGTCGTCCGCGAGCGCGGCCGAGAGCGGCTGGCTGAGCTTCGAGCCGTCGCGGTACAGCGCGTTGGCCTTGATGCCGAGCTGCCACGAGAGCAGGTAGGCCTTCTTGACCTCGTCGACCGTGGCCTCGTTCGGCATGTTGATCGTCTTGCTGATCGCGCCGCTGATGAACGGCTGGCAAGCCGCCATCATCTTGATGTGGCCCTCGACGCTGATGTAGCGCTGCCCGTTCTTGCCGCACTTGTTCGCGCAGTCGAACACCGGGTAGTGCTCGTGCTTGAGGAACGGCGCGCCTTCGACCGTCATCGCCCCGGTGGCGTAGGTGTTGGCGGCGGCGATCTCCTCGTCGGAGAAGCCGAGCCGCGCGAGCAGATCGAGGCTGGGGTTGTTCAGCTCGGACTCGGTGAGCCCGAGGGCCTGGCTGCAGAAGTCGCGACCGAGCGTCCAGACGTTGAACAGGAACTTGATGTCGAACGCGGAGCGCATCTGTCCTTCGAGCTTGTCGAGGACGACGTCGGTGAAGCCCCGCGCGCGGAGCGCGTCGTGGTTGACCCCCGGGGCGCCGATCAGGCTGCCGTGGCCGGTCGCGTAACGGACGATCGACTCGACCTGCGCCTCGGTGTAGCCGAGCTTGCGCAGCGCGGGTGGCACCGACTCGTTGATGATCTTGAAGTAGCCACCGCCCGCGAGCTTCTTGAACTTGACGAGGGCGAAGTCGGGCTCGACGCCGGTCGTGTCGCAGTCCATCACGAGGCCGATCGTGCCCGTCGGGGCGATGACCGAGTGCTGCGCGTTGCGGTAGCCGTGCTGTTCCCCGAGCGCGAGCGCCTTGTCCCACGCGATCTGCGCCGCCGCGAGCAAGGCGCTCTGGGCCATTCGGGTGTCGATGCCGACCGGGCGGATGCTCAAGCCCTCATAGGCGTTGGAGGGTTCGTTGTACGCGGCGCGACGGTGGTTGCGGATCACCCGCAACATCGACTCGCGGTTCTCCTTGTACTTCGGGAACGGCCCGACAGCCTCGGCCATCCGAGCCGACTCGGCGTACCCCTCGCCGGTGAGGATCGCCGACAGGCAGGCGCACACGGCACGACCTTCGGCGCTGTCGTACGCGATCCCCATCCGCATCAACAGGGCGCCGAGGTTGGCAAAACCCAAGCCCGTCGTGCGGTATTCGTAGGACTGCTTCGCGATGGTGAACGACGGGAACTGCGCCATCGCGACGCTGATCTCAAGGACCATCGTCCACAACCGGATGGCGTGGATGTAGCCCTCCACATCGAAGGCCCCCGCGGCGTCGTCGTAGAAGCGGGTGAGGTTGATCGAGGCGAGGTTGCACGCCGTGTCGTCGAGGAACATGTACTCGGAGCAGGGGTTCGACGCGTTGATCCGCCCGCCTGCCGGGCACGTGTGCCACTCGTTGATCGTCGTATCGAACTGCACGCCAGGGTCGGCGCACGCCCAAGCCGAGAAGGAGATCTTGTCCCACAGGTCGGTCGCGCTGATCGACCGCGCCACCTTGCCGTCCGTGCGACGAACAAGGTTCCATGCCTCATCCCGTTGGACCGCTTCCATGAACGTGTTCGGGATGCGGACGGAGTTGTTCGAGTTTTGGCCGCTCACGGTGACGTAGGCTTCGCCCTGCCAGTCCGTGTCGAAGACGGGGAACGTCATCGAAGTGTAGCCCTGCTTCGCGAACTGCACCGTGCGGAAGATGTAGTTGTCGGAGATGCGCGCGTCGCGTGCGGCGAGCACCGCGTCGCGGAGCGCGTCGTTCTTGCGCGGCTCGAAACGGTCGTCGCCCGTCAGGCTCGACGTGTGGCACGCCTTGAGGATCGCGTTGAGGTGCTTCTCGTTCGCGATGCTTCCGGTGACGAGCGCCGCCACCTTCTGCTCCTCGATCACCTTCCAATCCACGAACGCCTCGATGTCGGGGTGGTCGAGGTCGAGGCACACCATCTTCGCCGCGCGACGCGTGGTGCCACCGGACTTGATCGCTCCCGCGGCGCGGTCCCCGATCTTGAGGAAGCTCATCAGGCCGCTCGATTGGCCGCCACCCGAGAGGCGCTCGCCTTCGCCCCGCAGGTTGCTGAAGTTGGTGCCCGTGCCGGAACCGTACTTGAACAGCCGGGCTTCGCGGGTCCAAAGATCCATGATGCCGCCGTCGCCGACCAGGTCGTCATCCACCGATTGGATGAAGCAGGCGTGCGGTTGAGGGCGCTCGTAGGCCGACTTCGACTTGAGCGTCTTGCCGGTCTTGCTGTCGGTGTAGTGGTGGCCCTGGGGCGGCCCGTCGATCCCGTAGGCCCAGTGCAGCCCGGTGTTGAACCACTGCGGGCTGTTCGGTGCGACCATCTGATTCGCCAGCATGAAGCTGAGCTCATCGTAGAATGCGCGCGCGTCGTCCTCGGTCGTGAACATGCCCTCGCGCCAGCCCCAGTACGTCCAACAGCCCGCCATCCGATGGAAGACCTCGCGCCCGTCGTTCTCGCCGCGGAACCGCTCCTTCTCGGGAAGGTCGGCCACCGCCGTCGTATCGAGCTTGGACGGCTGCAAGAAGGCGGGGACGCCCTTCTCCTCGACCTTGCGCAGCGCCACCGGGACGCCGGCCTTGCGGAAGTACTTCTGGGCGAGGATGTCGGTGGCGACCTGCGACCAGCCCTCGGGGACCTGCACGTTCGGGTTGGAGAAGACCACCGACCCGTTGGTGTTGCGGATCTCGGAGGTGCGGGTGGAGAACTTGAGGTTGGCGTAAGGGTCGCTAAGGCCGACAGTGAAACGACGTTCGACGCGCATGGTGGCTCCCGGGCGGGATGGGCTGCGGGGTGGACGGAGCGTGGGATCGGATCCAACGGGGATGACGATCGGACGACGTGCGGGGGCCTTCCGCGCGGAAGGTTCGACGCGTCGCGGGGTTGACGGGCGGGCGCCCGACACGCCCGACCACTCTATCTTGGGGTCGCTGGGGCGGGAAGGCCCTACGGGTTGGGTTTCTGGTCAGATTTCGACCGCATCGGATCCATGCACAACCGCGCGGCCCGGGAGCATCGGCACGGGGCCGATCGCAGGCGCCTCATCCACAATCCTCCGCTACGTTATCCATAGGAAATCTACAACCAAAAATCTTGGCGCCGACACGCCGTCGCCATCCCGCCGCGGCGCATGCGACGGGACCCTCAGAGGTCGCGTGCGGCATCCTCGGCGTTCCGGCGGAGGGCTTCGAGGCCTTTGCGTAGGAGTTTCCAAGCTTCTTCAGCGTCATCCACCGACGTCGGCGGCGTGGACTCGAGGAAGAAGACCCATCGATCGATCTCACGGGCGAGGTCTTCGAGCGCGTGACGAGGGTCTTGGGACATCCGGTCCTCCATGCGGCTGTCTGCATACCTCGGTGGGGGGCTAGCCGGTGCCGTAGGTTGTGCGCATGGGCGTCGGCATGGTCGCCTTTGCCCGTTTTCTCGAGACGCTCTCCGCCTTCGTTCCGGTCGAGGTCCTGGCGCCGTTCGTTGCGTTGCTCGTCGTGGTGGGTGTCCCGACGTGGCTTCGCGGCGTGCGCGAGAAGCAGGTGCGGGAGCGGGCGCGACGGTTGGTGCGCGCATCGCCCGGCGACGTGGAGCGGATCGCGGACGAGGCGGTCGTCCTTGCAAAGGGAGATGCGACGTTGGTTCGGCGTTTCGCGGCTGACGCGCGACGGCTGGGCTTCCCGCGCGCGGAGGCGCGTGCGCTCGCGTCTCTGGGCGACGTCGCATCGAACCCTCACGCGGCGCCGGTCGAGGACGGGGTCGCGCCTTGGCGCGCTTGGGCCGCGGTGCAGGAGCTGCGCGCCGCCGGGGCCGACGCCGCCGCCGATCGGAGGTTGGCCGAGGCCAAGGCGCGGTGGCCGTCGTTCGAAGCGTGGGCTTCGCTGCCGGAAGCCTCGGGGCCTGAGGCCGACGGGGTCCCGCTCGACGTGCCCGATGTGCCCGATCCGGTCAATGCGCCCGATGCGTCGGCGTGATCGCGTTGCGCTGAGCGCTCCAAGCGGTGACCCCTGAAACGGAGGTCAGCGATGCGCGGGCGTGGGATCGGCAACATGGCGCTCCTCGGGCTCTGCGTGGTGGCGTGCGCGCCGGGTGGGGGCGCGGACGCAGGCGGGGACGATCCGGACGACGTGGTGCTGCCGGTCGATTCCACCGGTCCAGCGGACTCGTCCGATGCAACCAGCGAGCCGTCGTCTCCCGCGCCGCCGGTGCTCCCGTGGGCCGGAGAGGATCCGTGCGCACGGGTGCCGCCTTCGAGCGGCGTCTGGGCCGGGGACGTCGCGCGGTTCGTCGCGCAGGACCCTGTACCCGGTCCCGCCCGGGACCGCGTGGTCGCGGTGGGGTCCTCGAGCATCCGCCGATGGGAGACGGCTTGGACGGCCCTCGCGCCGTGGGGCGTGATCCAACGCGGGATCGGTGGTGCTGTCCTCGCAGACGTCGTGGCGCACCTCGATGACCTGGTGGTGCGGCATCGGCCTGCCGCGGTCCTGTTGTTCGCGGGCACCAACGACATCGCGGGTGGCGCTTCGGCGGACGACGTGGTTCAGGGATGGCGATGCGTCGTCACCCGGATTTGGGAGGCGCAGGGTCCAACGCCGGTCCTTTTCGTCGGTGTCACGCCAACACCGGCGCGTTGGGCCCAATGGGCCGTCGCTTCGGAAGCGAACGCGCGCATCGCCGACGACGTCCGCGCCCAGCCGATGCTCGCTTACATCGATGTTCCTTCGCTACTTTTGGCGACGGCAGCGCCGGGGATGCCGCCCGACGCGAGCTATTTCGACGGTGACGGGCTCCACCTCTCGCCAGCGGGCTACGCCGTGTGGGACGCGGCGGTCGCAGACGCGATGTCGCAGGCGTTGCCGCCCCGTGCGACGCCGCCCCCTGGTCCGCCGGCTGGGCGACGGCTCCGCGTCGACCTCGGCCCGGCGAACCCGGAGGATGGATGGTTGGTGCCGACGACCGACGGGTTTGGCATCGCTTGGAACGCATGGACGTCCGCGGCGGGTGGCCTTCAAGTCCTCGCCGGGGAAGCGCTGCGCGGCCTCGTCGACACCACCGGGCAGGTCACGGGGGTCGACCTCGTGATCGCAGGCGGATTCCGCGCCAACGGGCTTCGAAACGGGGGCCTCGTCTCGCCGCCGGGGGACTTGCTACAGACGCTCGCCGTTCCGGAGGCGACGGCCGACTTCTTCTACATCGAGAACGCCGACGACCCTGGAGCGCTCGCCTGGACGGGCTTGACCCCGGGGGCGTCGCACACGGTGCGCCTGTTCGCGAGCCGCGCGACGGACGAAGAGCGGCGCCGGACGGGTTTCACCGCCGTCGGCGGGGGGCCACCGGTGCAAGGAGAGGTCGTGACGAGCGGCGCCGACATCGGACGTGACGGCTACGATGGCAACGACGCCGACGTGACGGTGTTGGAGGACGTCGTCGCCGATGCGTGGGGCCAGATCGTGATCGACGTCCGACGGGTCGAGGGGCGGTTCGCGTACCTCAACCTGATCGAGCTGGAGGTGGATCCGTGATGCAACGAGGGATCGTCCTTGGGCTGATCGCTTGCGGCGGCGCCCCCCGTGCCGTGGCGCAAGCGCCCTCGCCAGGCGCGGTGGCATGGAGCGACGACGCGTGTGTCGCGATGTCGATGACGTCTGGCAAGCGTCACGATGTGGACTACGCGCGCTTCGCGGCCTCCGACCGGCGCGACCCGCCCGACCCTGGGAAGGTCGTGATCGTGGGAAGCTCCTCGATCCGACGCTGGGAGGGCGCTGCGGAGGCCCTCGCCCCGTGGGGGAGCGTGCAGCGCGGGTTCGGCGGTGGCTTGCTGACCGACGTGGCGGCGCATGCGGACACCTTGGTGACCCGCCACGTGCCGTCGGCGGTCGTTGTCTTTGCAGGATCCAACGACGTGACCGCGCCGAGCGAGCCCATGAAGATCGTGAATGGGTTCCGGTGCCTCGTTCAACGCGTGCGGGCGGTCGACGGTGCCGTTCCGATCTTCTTCGTCGCGATCACCCCGACCCCCCTCCGTTGGCACCTGCGCGAGCGTGGCGAGGCGGTGAATGCCGGGGTGCGCGCGTTGGTCTCGGCGGATCCATCCTTGCATTACGTCGATGTCGCCTCGCCGTTCCTCGCCACGGCTTCGGTCGACGGCGGCCCCCCCGATGCGCGCTTGTTCGTCGACGACCGCTTGCACCTGTCCGAGGAAGGCTACGCGCTGTGGGCCTCGCGCATCCT
>JBJONI010000454.1:0-3549 GCA_046051915.1 Pseudomonadota bacterium | reverse complement strand
CGTCCCCGGAGGGATCAGCCCGGCCTCGTGCCAGATCTGCACGATCCGGAACGCGACAGGCGCCGTCGACAGGGCCGGCTTCACGACCGCTGGGACGCCCGCGAGCAGGCACACCGCGAGCTTCTCGGCCATCCCCCACGCAGGGAAGTTGAAGGCGTTGATGTGGATACCGACCCCGTGTCGCGGCACCTGAAGGTGCTGACCGATGAAGCGCGCGCTGCGGCCCATCCCCTCCGCCTCGCCGTCGTGCAGGACGCGCACGTCGCCAAGTTTCGCGCCCAGCGCCGCAAAGGCCGCCATCGTCCCCGAGGCACCGTCGATGTCGAACTTGCCGTCGCCGCGGGTGGCACCGTAGGTCGCGGTGGACAGGTCGAGCAAGGCTTCCCGGTGGGTGTAGATGGCCTTGCCGAGCTGCCCGAGCCAAGCCGCGCGCGCGGCGAACGTCATCGACCGCAACGTAGGACCGCCCACGTCGCGGGCAAACCGGAGGGCAGCGGGACGGTCCAACCCGCCTGTGCAGGCGGAGGCGACGACCGACCCGTCGAGGCCTGACACGATCGGCGTACGCAGCTCGGGACCGCCACACCAAACACCGCCCAGCAAGCTCTGAAGCTCCATCACCCCTCCGTCGCGACGCGCCGTAACGCGGCCGCGCCGTCAGCGGCGGCGGCGATGCGCCAAGGCGAGCAAGGTCGCCGCGAGTCCGAGGCCGCCCCGCGAGCCCAGGTGGCCGCCTTGGTCGCAGCCCCCAGCGTAGTAGGCGTAGCCGAGGTCCGCACCCGCGAGGCCGATCGTGTCGGCGTCGAGAAAGTCCGGGTTGCCGTCGCCATCGCGGTCCCCCACCCCTTCGCGCTGGTCGGTGTAGCCATCCCCGTCGCTGTCCCGGTCGATCCGGTTGGCGTAGCCATCGCCGTCGACGTTGTCGTTCCCCAACAGGTCACCGTCGAGGAGGCCCCCGTCGAGGTCACTGCACGATTCCAATCGCGTCGCGATGCCGTCGCCGTCGTCGTCGCCATCGAGCGGGTCGATCAGCCCGTCCCCGTCGCTGTCGATCGGGGCGTAATTGACCAGCACTTCCGCGCCGTCGACCACACAGTCGCCGTCGGTGTCGGGGTTCGCCGGGTCGGTCCCCGTCCCTCGCGCCTCACGCCCGTCGCGCAAGCCGTCCCCGTCGGTGTCGGGGAGCAGCGGGTCCGTCCCATACCGGCAGCGCTCGGCCGCATCCGTGAGGTCGTCCGCGTCTTGGTCGGCGACGCCATCGAAGACCTCGAGCGCGAACGGCGCGCTCCAGACCGCGTCGATCCATGTGAAGGTGTCGAGCCAAGCCTCGTTTCCCTTCCCGCCGTCGACGAAGCTGCCCCAGGCGCGCGCGTTGACCAACGGGTCGGCGGGCTCGTCGTAGCGACCTGGGAAGAGACCGAACGGGCCCGAGGTGGACAGGCTCGACGCCCCGTTGGGCATCGGCAGGTCGTTGCCTTGGACCGCACCGTCGTCCCAGAAGGCGGGCAAGCCGCGGAAGCTGCCATCCGCGAGCGATTCGAAGTAGCGGAACCCCGGGTAGGACGTCTCGACGTCGTAGGCGACGAAGTGGTGCTCCCCCACGGTGAGCAGGAGCTGGCAGGCGTAGTTCCCCTCAGGCAGAGCGTCGCCAAACGCCGTGGTCCCGTCCCATTCGAGGGTGTTGGTGCCTTGCGTGACCGGTCGCAGCACTTGGAAATCGCTGCCACCGACGACGTCAAAAATCCCGTTGTCGTCCAGATCGCAGACGATGTGCACCGTGCCGCGGACGTTGCTTTCGAAGGTCAACGTCATCGTCTCCGCGCCGAGCGCGAGCCCCTCACAGGTGCCAAGCGATGCTTGAACCTCGACAGGGCCAAGGGACGGCTCGAGCGCGTTGCGTCGCGCCTTCTCGGGCGGCTCCAAGTAGATCGGGAGCGTCGCCTCGTACACCTGACCGACGAACGGAACACTGCGTCCCTCCGCACCGGGGAGGCCCCGATCGTCGGAAGCGAGCCGGAACACGAAGCCGGCAAACCCGTCCAACTTCCACGTCACGACCGCGTCTGCCCCGTCCGCGCCACCGTCCACCAAGGCGTGGACCGACGTGGTCAAGGCGGCGCGCTTGCGGAACGTGCCCGCGTCGAAGCGCCAATCGGGCGACCAAACCCGGCCGCCGGTGCGTCCGGGCACCTCGACATCGAGGAACGTGAGGATGCGGGGGATGTCGAATCGATAAGCGCCATTGCCGTCGGTCGGAAAGAACCGCTCACCGGGGAGGACGGGACCGAGGTACAACCCTGAAGGTCCGTACACGTCCAACGGCTCCGGCGCGTCCACGAGGATCACCTCGGTCGTGGCGTCGATCACGTCGACGTAGACGTCGGTCTCCGGAAGGAGGTCCATCACGATCGGCAACGTCGCCAGCGACTCCGCGTGGGCCGCACCGCTCCAACCGAGCGCGACAGCCAACGAGGCGGAGCGCGCGAAACGAACGAAGCTCATGGCGTCCCCCCAGACATCGGTGCGACCTTGTCGAGCAGCGTGAACACCACCCGGCGGTTTTGCGCGCGCCCCGCGGCGGTGGTGTTCGGGGCGATCGGGCGCGCTTCACCGAAGCCGACGGCCGTGAGCTGCGCCTCGGGCACGCCGCGGTCGATGAGGTAGATTCGAACCGCCTCGGCGCGACGGCGACTCAGATCCAAATTGAAGGCGTCGTCCGCACGATCGTCCGTGTGACCTTCGACCTGAACGCGCCCCACCGGGTTGCGCAGGATCGCCTCGACCACCTCGTCGAGAAGGTCGTACGAAGCTTCCAAGATCGTGTCGCTGCCCGTCTCGAAGAAGACCTGCTCGAGGATCCGGATCTCGGCGGCCGCTACTTGGACCTTGCTCGACCGGAGCGCGGCGCGAACGACGAAGACGTCGCCGTCGCGCACGGCGACCTCCTGCCGGAAGACACGGTAGCCGGGCACTTCGACGAACACCGTGTGGGCGCCTGCGCCGAGCGGATGCGTCAAACGGCCGTCCACACCGATCCGGTACGCGGGATCGACGCAGCCGGTCGCGGTTGTGCGCCAGGACGCGACCGCATCCGCGAGCGGCCTGCCGTCGAGATCGGTCACCTCGTACCGTACCGAGGCGCGACGTTGAGGTTCCAACGCCACGAACAGGTCGTTCCTGCCTTCGCGCAGCACGATCTCCGCCCGACCGGCGAGGCACAGTCCGAGCGACGCCGAGGCCGTCCACGTGTCGCCCGGCATCAAGCCAGGCCGCATCCGCGCGCCGTCCTCGGTGACGAGCGTCTCCTCGACCGTGGTGCCACGCTGCGCCAGCGTGACCTCGACGCCACCGATGGCTTCCTCGTCGTAGATCGCCCGGACGTCGACATCCGCGAGCTGGTCGGGGCAACCGTCGGCGTCAGCGTGCTGGTTGAAGGTCTCGGGATCGGTGGGACACGCGTCGACGTCGTCTGCCAAGCCGTCGAGGTCCGCGTCGGCGATCGGCGGCGGCATCAGCATGCCGTAGCCACCGCCTACGAACAGTCGAAAC
>JBJONI010000453.1:0-15575 GCA_046051915.1 Pseudomonadota bacterium | reverse complement strand
CCTCGATGTGCCGCACACGCCGACCGTGCACCCTGGCGTGTTTCGGGACGCGCGGGCGCAGCGGCTGCAGATGACGGTCCGGCAGTTGGGCGATCGCGTCGAGGCGGTCTACGCCGGAGAGCGAGACAACCTCGGGTGGTTCACGCGGCTGCTCAACCCGGGCGCGCGCCCCGTGGATCACGTCGATCGATTCCTGGGTCCGAACATGACGTGGGTGACCTACACCTTCCCCCGCGGCTCGGGTGCACCGTGGGTGTTGCACATCGTGAGCCAATGCACGCCGGTGGGGCCGTGGCAGACCGACGTGTACACCGACGTGACGTTCCGCTACGGACCGTGGACGTGGTGGGCGGTGCCCTTCGTGCGCTGGACGAGCCGTCGAATCATCGCGCAAGACCTCCGGGTGCTCGCCGATCAGGCGGCCGTGCGGCAGCAGCTCGGGGAGCGCTCGCCGTGCAACACGCCGGCCGACGCCCTGCACGTGGCGATCGACGCGGTGATCGCGGCGTGTCGAGACGAGGCACCGCCGCCGACCCCGAGCGAGCACACCGTGGCGTTCTACGCATGACTGGGCTCGTTCTGTGCAGCGTCGCCCTCGCCCTCGTGGCGCTCCGCGCTCGGCGAGACGGTTGGCGCGCGTGGGTGTCGTGGGCGCGAGGCGGCCCCGGTGATGCCGTGTTGGTCCTCGGTGGGCTCGCGACCCAGGGCCTGATCGTACCGGCGATCCGCGTCGCTTGGGCGACCTTCCTCGGCGCACACCTCGGCGGCGCCGTCGCGGCGGGCCCTTGGCTCGGCCTCTTCCTCGTTCTGGTCGTGACAGACGGGCTGTGGTGGTTGCAGCACCGGTGGCTGCACGGGCACGGCTGGCCGCTGCACGCCGTTCATCACGAGGCCCGGCGCATGGACGTCTGGTGTACGAGCCGGGGCACGTGGTGGGTGAGCCTTGGGTTCGTCTACCTCTGGGTCGACGCGCTGTGGCTCGCCCTCCTGGTCGACGACCGCGGTGTCCTTTGGGGCATGACGATGCACGCCGCGCTCGACCTGTGGCGCCACAGCGGGCTCGATCTGCCGGGACCGCTGCATCAGGCGCTGGGTGGCTGGATCATCCGGCCGTGTGACCATCAGCGTCATCACGACGCCAGCGCCGAAGCCGTCAACTTGGGTGCCAATTGGGCGGTGTGGGACGTGTGGGCCGGGACCTTTCGCGCAGGGGACGACGCCAGCAACCGCATCGGCGCTCCCACGGGGCTGGCGCCCTGGCAGGCCGCCGTGTGGCCTTGGGGGACGCGATGACAGGGTGGAGCCGCTGCCTGTTGTTCTTCCCAGCGCTCGTGCTCGGCCTCGCGCTGGCGTCCGCGGGTGTCGGCCTGTTCCTTGCCCCGTGGGGCTGGCTCGGGGTCCCGGTGTCGTTGTACGGGGTGCCACTCGTCGCCTATCGGCTCCATCAACGGTGGGTCCCCATGCGGCCTGGTGTGAGCCGTCTTCGGGCACCTCGGTACAACCCCTGGTGGGGGACGCAGCAAATTCAATGGGTGTATCTCGCGTTTCCTGCCTTGGAGGCGGCGTTGCGCGCGGTCCCCGGCGCCTTCTCGCTCTGGCTGCGCGCGTGGGGCGCCAAGGTGGGTCGAGGGGTCTACTGGACACCGACGCTGACGGTGGGCGATCGGGGCTTGCTGGAGATCGGTGAGGGGGCCTTGTTCGGACACGGCGTGGCGATCACCGCGCATGTCGTCGTTCCAACCGATGGAGGCGAGCTTCTCGCGATCGTCCGACCGGTTCGTGTCGGTGCGGGCGCGTTCGTCGGCGCGGGCGTCGTGCTAGGCCCTGGCGCGGTGGTCGCCGCGGCGGAGGTCGTCCCGGCGGGAAGTGCGCGCGCCGGCGTTCGGCTTTCGGCGGGGCAGGTCGGCGGATGAGCCTTCGACTGGCGGTTGCGCGCGCTTGGTCATGCGGGGATGCGCGGGCCGCAGAGATCGCGGCCGCCGCGCCCGAGGTCGCTCAGGCTCGGGTCCGTGCGGCGGCGCTTCAAGGCGTGGTCGGCACCGCGGTTGGGCGCGGGGTCTCGGCGTGGGACGATCTCCCCGTGCGGGACGGCGAGGCTTGGAGCCCGATGTGGGAGGCCCAGCGCGCCGGGGAGGCGGCCTTCGCCCGCGGTCCCGTCCGGTTCGTCGAGCGGACGGGCGGCAGCCGCGGCCCGCGCAAGGAGGTCCCGATCGTCGACGGGACGCTGCGGGCCTTCGCCGCTTACGCCCGACGCCATGTCGGCGACGTGGTCCGCAACCTCCCCGGCTTGCGGACGGGGACGACGTGGGTGTTGACCTCGCCGCCCGCGCTCGGGACGCCGACGGGAGGGGCGCCCGACGACGCGGCGTTCCTCGGCCGCCTCGCCGGGTGGATGTGGCGCAGGTTGACGGTGGACCCGTTGGCGGGGAGGTCGATGGATGCGGGGACGCCGTGGCTCGACGCGGTGGCCCTCGGGTTGGCGCGGCGTCCCGAATTGGAAGTGATGGCGGTCTGGCACCCGAGCTTGCTCGCTGTGCTGCTCGACCGGCTGGCGGTGCGCGCCGACGAGCTTCCCGCTGGCACGCGACGGGCCGCGGAGCGCGGCGACACCGAGGCGCTCTGGCCGAACCTGCGGCTCGTGGTCGCTTGGGGGGACGCGTTCGCCTCGGCGCCCTTCGATCGACTCGCTCGCCGATTCCCGCACGCCCGGATGCAGCGCCGCGGTCTGCTCGCGACCGAGGGGCCCGTGAGCGTCCCGCAGCTCGGGGTGGCCGATCCCGTTCCGTTGTGGGACGTCGCGTTCCTGGAGGTGGAGGGCCAAGACGGGCGGCTGCGGCCGTTGCACACGCTGGCGACGGGGATGCGAGGGCGGCTGGTCGCCTCATGGCCCCGGGGCTTGGTCCGCACGCGCTTGGGCGATGTCATCGAGGCAGGACCACCGCATGGCGGTGGGCCGACGTTGCGTCTGGTGGGCCGCGACGAGGGCAGCGTGGATCTCGTCGGCGAGAAGCTCGACGCGGCCTGGGTCCGCGAGGTTCTCGCCGCGGAGCTTCCACGCTCGGAGGCGGCGCTGGTGGGGTCGGTGGGGCCCGATGGGCGCGCAGGCTACACGCTGTGGGCCGATGCCCCTTTGGAGGACGCCGCGATCGCGCGGGTCCGCGACCGTTTGGCGCTGCACGCTGGGTACGGCACCGCGCTGGCGCTCGGCCAGCTACGGCCGCTCGACGTCGCGGTGGACCCGGCGCTCGTCGAGCGCAAGCTCCTCGCCGGCGCGTCCGACCAACGCTGGGGTGAGCTCAAGGGCCGCGCGGTGTGGGTCACGCCCCAAACGCCGGCGCCAGCGTGATCGACCCCACGTAGGACACCGGCCCGACCAAGCGGAGCGAGAAGTCGTCCGCGACGTCGACGCCGAGCGTGCCGCCCTGCATCTGCACCCACACCCGACCTGGCGCGAGCCGACCCGTCCGGACGGCGGCGGCCGCGACCGCGCACGAAGAGCTTCCCGAAGCTCGCGTTTCGCCGGCGCCTCGCTCCCAGATGCGGGCGGTGATCGTGCGGTCTCTCGGCGGACCGGCGAACTGGACGTTGGTCCGGTTGGGGAAGTTGGGGTGGCGCTCGATCTGCGCACCGAGGTCACGCCACGGCAGCGCGTCGGGATCTTCGACGAAGAACACCGCATGCGGGTTGCCGAGACCGACGGTGGTCAACGCGCCGGGAAGGCCGTCGAGTGTGCCATCGACGAACGCCGTCCGGGCGGGGATCGCAGCGGCGTCGAAGAGCGCGTGGCCCATGTCGACGGTGATCAGGTCGTCTCCGACCTCGGCGGTCACGGTGCAAGCGCCGGTATGCAGCCGCATCCCTCGACCGGTGCGGCCCGAATCGACGCACCATCGAGCGAAGATACGAAGTCCATTGCCGGACTTTTCCGCGGTCGAACCGTCGGGGTTCCAGATGCGCACGCCCATGTCCGCGGCGTCGGTCTCGAACGGCTCCAAGATCCCGTCGCCTCCAGCTCCCGTCGGCCGGTCGCAGATGGCACGCGCGAGCGCGGCCGTGATGGGCGGTCCCTGTGCGAGGACGAGGTAGTCGTTGCCGAGCCCGTGGTACTTTTCAAGGCGCACGGCCCCTCCGTGGGCCGCAGGATACACCGCCGCGTCCGGGAGCGCCGATGATCCGCGTCGACCCACGCAACGCCACCGCACAACGCCACGCGGACGCCCTCGCGGTCGCGATGCCGGAGGGGTGGGCGCACGACGAGGTCGTGCTCGTCTTCGGCGGGGACGGCTTCCTGCTTCAGGTCGTGCAGGAGCTCGGTTTTCAGAGGACGTACCTCGGTATCAACGCCGGCCGGATCGGGTTTCTGCTCAACGACGTCGACGACTTTGCGGCGGTGGCGGAGCAACTGCGTCGCGGGGCTTGGACGACGTACCGGTTCCCCGTCCTCGAGGCGGTGGCGACCGATGTGCACGGCGTCGCGCATCGGCTGCACGCGGTCAACGACGTCGTCCTCGACCGCGCGACCGGCCAGACCGCGCACCTCGGCCTTCGTATCGGCGGTCGCACCCTCGTCGAGACGCTGGTCGCCGACGGCGTGATCGTCAGCACGGCGCTCGGTTCGACGGCTTACACCTTCTCGGCAGGCGGCCCCGCGTGTCATCCGACGCTCGAGGTCCTTGCGGTGACGGCGATTTGTCCTCACAAGCCGCGTCTTTCGCCGTTCCTTCTCCCGCTGGACGCGACGATCGAGGTGGAGGCGCAGTCGGTGGAGCGGCGGCCGGTGCGGCTCCTCACCGACGGTCGTCAACTTGACGCCGTCGTCTCCTTGTCGGTGACGGCGGCGGCGGCGCGGGTTGCGGTCGCTTGGCTCGACGGGCACGACCACACCGCGCGCATGGTGGGCAAGATCCTCCGCGCGTGACCGTGGCCCGCCGACCCGTCAGCCCCAGCCCGCGTAGCTGCGTCCGCCGACGAGGTCGTCGACCTGAATCAGGTCGCGCATCGTGGGGAATCGGTCCTGAAGCACGCGCTCGACGCCAAAGCGCATCGTCATCACCGAACTCGCGCAGCTGCTGCACGCTCCGACGAGGCGGACGTGGATGTCACCGTCCTCGATGTCGACGAGCGTGATGTCGCCCCCATCGGCCTGCAACATGGGTCGCACTTCGGCGTCGAGTACGGCCTCGACGTTGTCGCGGGTGAGCTCGAGCTCGCCGTCGAGGGCGACCGACAGCGCTCGGTCGCCTTGAGCGAGCGTCGCGGCGATCGCGACGTCTGTCCCCTCGGCGGCGTCGCCCTCCGCGGCCGCCTCGCCGCCGGGCTTGAGCCAGCCCCGCACCTTGTTGGCAACGTCCTCAAACGTCGACATGACCGCCTCCGGGAAGTCGGTAGACTAACCGCGATCGCCGCCGCGTGAACCCTGTCGTGCGTGGGGTTATGTCGCGGGGGTTAGGAGGCCGTCATGGATCGCCCGCACATCCGCGTCGTCAGCGCGGAGATCGCCCGTGACGGCGCCTACTTGATCACGCGACGTCGCGCCGACGCGGTGTTGCCGGGCTTGTGGGAGTTCCCGGGTGGCCGGGTGCGCGAGGGCGAGTCGGATGCCGAGGCGCTGGCGCGTTGCCTACACGACCGGGTCGGTGAGCGTCCGGACGTCGGCGGCGCGGTGCTGGAGGTCGTCCACGACTACGAGGCCTACCGCTTGACCCTCGTCGTCCTCGCGGCCGTGCTGCGCCCCGACCAGAACCCGCGTCCGGTCAACGTCGCGGAGGTCGCTTGGGTGCCCGCGGACGCATTGGGGGACTACGAGTTTCCCGGCGCGGACCAAGCCACCGTCGCGCGGCTGGTCGCGGCCCTGGACTGAGCCAAGCCGGTGCGCCCTACCAGTATCGCTCGACGTGGACGCTTCCGGGCCGTCCGGGTGCGGCCGTGGGGAGTCCGCGCGCGGTGAGTCGCTCCCGCATCTCGCGGATCATGTCGGGGTTGCCGCACAGCATCACGTGGCACCGTCCCGCCGAGATCGCTTCGTCGACCCGCCATTCGAGGTCTCCGCTGTCGAGGAGGTCGGGCAGTCGGCCTGCCAGCACGCCCGGCCCGGCTTCGCGGGTGGCGGCGCGGATCACCTTGAGAGGCCGGCGCTGTGCGAGGGCGTCGAGCTCATCGCCGTAGGCCAACTGCGCGAGCGTCCGGGCGCCATGGACCACGATCACGCGGTCGAACCTGGCCCACACCGCGGCGTCGCGGAGCATGCTGATCGTGGGTGCGAGGCCCGTCCCTGTGCTGATCGCCCACAGGACGCGCGCGTCGTCGTCGGGGATCGCGGCGAGGGTGAAGTGGCCGCTGATCTTCGGGCCGACGAAGACGGCTTGTCCGGGTGCGAGCGCGTCGAGGTGCGGGGAGAGCACGCCGCCGTCCACGCGAACGATGAAAAACTCGAGCGGGTGCGCGGGCGCTGAAGCGATGGAGTACGCGCGGCTGACGAATCCCTGCGGCAAGCCCAGGCCCAACTTGACAAACTGACCGGGTTGAAAGTCCCGAATGGCGTTAAGTTGTAGCGTCGACAGACCAACGTCCCATCGGACGCGTCGCGTGATTTCGGCCTTGGCCCATCCGTCCATGCGCGCCCCCGTCGGCACGGTATTCCCTAAACAACCAGCGTGCCCGAGCTCTTTGGTGAACAGCGGCGCAGCGTCGGTCTGCGTGGTAGGTGCGGCCGGCGTTCAGGAGGCACGGTGCGCGACGCCTTGATCGTCACGGCGATGAGCTGCCTTCCCCGAAACCTGCTGGCTTCGGCGATGGGCTCGGTCGCGCGGTCCTCGCTGAGCCGCTGGCTCACGGGAGCCTTCGTCGCGGCCTACCGTCCGAACCTCGACGAGGCGGTGGTGCCCGAACGCGGGTTCTCCAGCTTGGAAGACTTGTTCACGCGACGCCTCCGCCCGGGTAGCCGGCCGATCGCCGCGGTCGACGGGTGGGTCAGCCCGGTCGATGGCACGCTCGCCTTCGCCGGCACGACGCGTGGCGGCGTGTTCGAGGTCGCCCCAGGACGTACCCACACCCTCTCGCGCCTGCTGGGGCGCGCCGTCGAGGGCGAGGCCGACGTCGCCGTCTTGTACCTGTCGCCCACCGACTACCACCGCGTCCACGCGCCAGAGGCCGCGGAGGTCGTGGGGGCACTGTACGCGCCTGGCTCGCTGTGGCCGGTGTTTGCGCCCGCCGTCCGGCGGTTGGATGAGTTGTTCGGGCGCAACGAGCGCGTGGTCGTCTCCCTTCAGGCCGCGCGACATCGCTACGACCTTGTGTTGGTGGGCGCGTTTGGCGTGGGGCGCATCGGGCTCGTGTTCCACCCACAACTCACCAACGACGGCGCACGAGGCGGGCCGCTGTCCGTGCCCTCGCCGACACGGCTTCAGCCGGGCGACGACCTCGGGTGCTTCCATCTCGGCTCGACCGTGGTGTTGGTCGCGCCCGCGGGGGCGTTGCAGTTTGAGGTCGCTGTGGGCGCCCCGGTGCGGATGGGTTCGCCGCTTGCGCGCTGGCGGGACGGATGATGCCCGAGGTGCTCGACGCGGCGTCGGCGCGCGCCCTCGACTGGCAGGACCTCTGCTTGGCATGGTCGGAGCGGGCCCACACCCCGAGGGGGCGTCGCGCCGCGGCTTCTCCCGCGTGGCTCGATGGCGACGCGATCCGCCTCGCGATGGACGAGGTCGACGAGGTCCTCGCGCTGGCCGACGCGGGCGCGTGGCCCCCGGTCGGCGGCATCGCGGACCCGGAGGAAGCGATTGGGAGAGCGGCGCGACACGCTGTGCTCGAGGCGGCCGAGTTGCGCGAGATCGGCGCGACCTTGGCGGCGATGCACGACGTCGCGCGTGCGCTCGGAGACCCGCCGGTCGCCTTGGCGGCGCTCGCTCGCTACCGCGCGCCGCTGGAGGTGGATGAGGGCCTGCGTCGCCTGCTTGGGCAGGCGTTCGACCCGACCGGCGCCCTGTCCGCGCTCGTCTGGCCGGAGCTGGGCCGGATGCGGGAGCGGATCGCGCAGCTACACCAGAGCGTACGCCGGACCCTTGAAGAGCTGGTTCGCGGCGAGGAGCTCGCAGACGCGCTGCAGGATCGGTTCATCACCCAACGCGGCGACCGCTACGTGCTGCCGATCAAGCTCGGCCATAAACGCAAAGACATGGGGATCGTCCACGCCGTCAGCGGCTCCGGCCAGACGGTGTTCGTCGAACCGACGGCCGTGATCACCCTGAACAACGAGCTCAGGCTCGCCACAGGGGCGTTGGAGGCTGAGGAACGGCGGATCCTTGCGGAGCTCTCGGCCTCGGTCGGCGCGCTGGCACCCGCGCTGCTGGAGGCGCTCGACGCCGCGACGGCCGTCGATCTCGCGGTGGCGCGTGCGGCGTTGGCGATCGACCTCGGCGCCTGCCGGCCCCGGGTCGGTGAGCAAGGGGTGTTCGCGGTCGTGGGCGCGCGTCATCCGCTCCTCGTCCTGCGCGGTGTGCCCGTGGTCGGCAACGACCTGCGGCTGTCGGACACGCAGCCGGCGCTGGTCGTGAGCGGTCCGAACACCGGCGGGAAGACGATCGCGCTCAAGACCCTCGGCCTCCTTGCCTTGATGGTCCGCGTCGGCCTGTTCGTGCCGGCGGAAGCCGGATCGCGCGTGGACGTCGCGCGTCGTGTCGACGCGTTGATCGGGGACGCGCAGTCGGTGCATGGAGACCGTTCGAGCTTCTCGGCGCACCTTGAGGCCTTGATGGGGGTGCTGGGGAGCGCGGCTCCCGGTGGCCTTGTGCTGGTGGACGAGATCGCGTCGGGGACCGACCCACGGCAGGGGGCGGCGATCGCCCAGGCCGTGCTCGAAGCGTTGGTCGACGCTGGCCCACGCCTTCTCGTGACGACCCACTTCCAACAGCTCAAGGTGCTTGGCGCCGTCGACGGTCGGTTCGCGATCGGCGGCATGCAGTTCGCCGACGGCCGGCCGACGTGGCGGCTGGTCCTCGGGGCTGCTGGGGAGAGCCACGCGCTTCAAGCGGCTGCACGGCTCGGGTTTCCGGAGGCCGTTGTCGAACGGGCGCGCGGGCTGCTCGGCGAGGATGCGGGCGCGATGGTCGCGCTCCTCGAACGCTTGGAGGCGAGCGGCGCCGATCTCGACGCGGCGCGGGCGGCGCTGGTGACGGAGCGCGCGGCGCTCGAAGCCCAGCGTGCAGCGCTCGCAGAGCGTGAACGTCAGCTTCGTGCTCGCGCGGAGGTCTGGATGGCGGCGGAGACCGAGGCCTTTCGGGCGCGGCTCACCACGGCCGAACGGGCGATTGGCGCCGTCGTCGCCGACCTCCAGAGGGAGCCATCCCCCCGCAAGGTCGACGCCGCTCGCGCGAGCCTTGAAGCGTTGGCAAAGGTCCTCCCCGACGTCCCTGACGCCACCGCGGCCGCCAACTCCTGGCGGGTGGGAGACCGCGCGCGCCACCGCAAGCTCGCCCAGGTCGGCGAGATTCTGCATGTCCAGGCCGGTACGGTGACGCTTCGTACCGGCGCGCTGACGATGACGGTGCCCACCGGCGAACTGGAGTCGGTCGTCGTCAGCAAGGCGCCCAAGCCTGCGACGGCGCCAGCGGCCGGCAAGGAGAGTCGCGGTCCGCCCGCGCGGCGCCTTGAGGAGGCCGTTCGTCTCGACGCCCTCACGCTGGATCTGCGCGGCGTGCGTGTGGAGGAAGGCTTGCAGCGTCTGGAAGCCTTCGTCGCGCTCCAGCTCGGGGCCGGCCACGACATTGTGTTCGTGCTGCACGGGCACGGGACGGGTGCGATGAAGGACGCGGTGCGCAAGGCGCTGCCGACAACGCGCGGCGTCGCGGCGTTCCGGCCCGCGGACGTCCAGCAGGGCGGAGACGCCTACACCGTGCTCGCTCTCGGGCGGCGCTAACCGGGCTGTCCTGCCACATCCGTCCCTCGGCGGCGAAGGCTGGACCGTGGCACGCCGGTCGCATAGCCCCTCGGCAACGCGCTCCGATCGCGCGAGGAGGGTCGATGCACTGGACGACGTTCTTCGAGAACCTGTGGACGGACTTCGAGGGCATCGCGCCCGCAGCCGCCGACATCAAGACCAAGCTCGAAGCGGCCGGCGAGATCGTCGTCAATGACCACGTGGCGTTCCGCACGTTTGACCGTGCCCCGATCGCGCTGCAAGACCTGCAGCCGCACATCCTCGCGATGGGCTACGCCATCCTCGAGGATTACGACTTTCCTGAGAAGAAGCTGCACGCCCGCGCGTACGTCCACCCGGACGCGACGGCGCCGCGCGTGTTCGTCTCCGAGCTGCTCGTCGATCAGTGCAGCGCGGGGCTGAGGGACGTCGTCGACGGTCTTGTGGCCCAACTTCGTCCGGATGCGGCCGCCAACCCCGATGTGTTCTGGTCCGGGCGCCCGTGGGCGCCGATCCCTTACGCCACGTGGGAGGCGCTCGCCGCCGAGTCGGAGTACGCCGCGTGGCTTTGCGCGCTCGGGTTTCGGGCCAACCATTTCACGGTCTCGATCAACCACCTCTCCTCCGCGCTCGGCGACGTGGAGTCGGTGCTGCAGCGGGTCGAGAGGTACGGCCACCGCGTGAATGCGTCCGGTGGACGCGTAAAGGGCACGCCGGCGGAGCTGCTGGAGCAGGGATCCACGATGGCGGACCGCTTGCCGCTGGCGTTCGCCGATCGGGAGGCCGTTGTCCCGACCTGCTACTACGAGTTCGCGTTGCGACACCCGATGTCGACGGGCGTCCTGTACCCGGGCTTTATCGCTGCGAGCGCCGACAAGATCTTCGAGAGCACCGACGCCCTGCGCTGACGTCGTCGGCGTTGGCGTGCTACGCCCTTGGAGCGGGTGAGGGATGTCGACGACGCTGGACCCCAACGTGGCCGATCTCGAGCGGTTGCGCCGTGATCTTGAGGGGCTCCGCCGAGAGATCGGCGCCGGAGCCCCGAGTCCTGTGCGTCGCCGGGGTGTGCTCGCCCAAGCGGGGGCGACGGCGGAGCTGCTGTGCAAGCTCATTGCGCGTCGTCACGGGGTGGAGCGGCCGGGTCGGCAGCTCGATCTGCTCAACCTCGACGACCTGATCAACGTCCTGGCGCCGACGGGCTTTCTCCCCGTGGCGATGCGGGTCCATCTGCGAACGATTCAAGCGTGGCGAAACGTCGCGACCCACGACAAGGTCGACGGTGCAGTCCTCGACGACGCTGCGGTGCACAGCGTCGAGGCGGCGCTGTTCGCGGTGGTTCGGTGGTTCGTCCGCGACGAACTCGGCGACCCCGTCGAAGCCTGGGGGTTTCGGACGTTCGAGCCGGGCGGCCTCGAACCGTTCGACGGTCAGCCGATCTGGCTCCGTGGCCTCGCGATCGTCGGCGTGATCGGGCTCGCCGTCGGCGCCGTCGATCTTGGCCCCTTGTTGTGGGATCGCGTGGAGGCGGTCGCGGTGGCCGCGTTCGACCTCCCCGTATGTGGGGACGGCGTCGTCGAGGCGCGGGAGGCGTGCGACGACGGCAACCAGATCGGGACCGATGCATGCACCGCCAACTGCGAGCCGAACGCGGTTTTTGCCGGTGGCGCGCGGCCGGGAGGTGGGGCTTGGGAGATGGGGAGCGCATCGCCGTGCGACGCGCACGAGGACCTCTGTCCCCTCGAAACGCCCGCCACGCCCGTCCTGTTGGGCCCGTTCTGGGTGATGCGCAACGAGGTCACCGTCGAGGCGCTGCGCGCTTGGGCCCCCAAGGCGGGGGTTTCGCTGCCCAACGCGTATGCGCTCGGCACCGAGTTGGATCCGCGTCTGCCAGCGTCGATGCTCGACTTTGATGAAGCCCGAGCTGTCTGCCGCGCCATGGGTGGTGACCTGCCCAACGAGGCGCAGTGGGAGTACGTCGCGCGGCAGAACGGCCAAGACGTCGCCTACCCGTGGGGGGATGACGCGCCCCACTGTGGGCTGGCGGTGCTGGGCGAGCACACGTGCAGCAAGGGGCACGCGGCTTCCGTGTGCAGCCGCCCTGCGGGGAACACGCCGTCTGGCATCTGCGACCTTGCGGGCAACGTCTTTGAGTGGGTCGGTTGGGCGTTCGTCGATGCGGGCTTCGACCCCACCGGCGAGCTGCCGAGCTACCCGGGCCGTCGTCCGACGGCGGTCGGCCAGGACAAGTACTACTGGGACACGGATGGCTTGGTGGGGACCGACCTGGCCATTCAAGGGTTGCGCGGCGGTGGGCACTGGCACACGCTGCCGTTCTTTCACCGCAGCCGCGCGCGGTTCGCGATCGACCGCAAGGCACGCGAGGGGAACATCGGCTTTCGGTGTGTCTTTCCGACGTCAGCCTTCGTCGATCGCGTGCCCTGAGGCCCGCCGAGGTCACTTCGCCGCGAGGGCGTCGTCGTCGGGGCCGAACACGCGCTCGCCGTGTTGGCTGCGGTCGAGGCCCACGCGCTCCGCTTCGAGACCGACCCGCAGCGGCAGGATGCGGTCGACGATCGCGTAGATCGCGGCGCTGGCGGCAAACACGGCGACGGTGACGGCGCCGAGCGCGATCGTGTGGCGGACGAACAGGTCGGTGCCACCGTACAGCAGGCCGTCCGCGCCCGCGGGGTTGATCGTCTTGGACGAGAAGACGCCCGTCAGGAGCATACCGACCATCCCGCCAGCGCCGTGGCACGGGAAGACGTCGAGGGTGTCGTCGAGACGCGTGCGGTTCTTCAGGTGGACGAGGAAGAAGGACACGCCGCTCGCGAAGGCGCCGATGAACAGGCTGGCACCGAGCGTGACGAAGCCGGCGGCCGGCGTGATCGCGACGAGCCCGACGACGGCGCCGATGCAGGCACCCATCGCGCTCGGCTTCCCGCCGCGAAGCGACTCCAGCACCAGCCAAGCCACCATCGCGGCGGCGCTCGCGGTGTTGGTCGTCAAGAAGGCCTGCACGGCGGTGCCGTTGGCGCCGAGCGAGGAGCCGGCGTTGAACCCGAACCAGCCAAACCACAGCATCCCCGTGCCGAGCAGCACGTAGGGGATGTGCGCCGGTTCGTGGGTGTGACCCGGCTGGTGCGCGTCTCGCGGACCGAGCCACCAGGCGCCGGCGAGCGCTGCGAGGCCGGCCGACATGTGGACGACGGTGCCCCCCGCGAAGTCGAGGACGCCGGCCTGACGGAGCAGGCCGTCGGGGTGCCACGTCATGTGGGCCAGCGGCGCGTACACGAACACGGAAAACAGCACGATGAACAGGATGTACGCGGAGAAGCGCACGCGCTCGGCGAACGACCCTGTGACCAGGGCAGGCGTGATGATCGCGAACTTGAGCTGGAACAGCGCGAACAACGCGAGCGGGATGGTGGGCGAGAGGGCCTCGCTCGACCCGCTGCCGACGCCGTTGAGGAACAGGAAGGTGCGAGGGTCTCCGACCACGCCCCCGATCGAGTCGCCAAAGGCCAACGAGAACCCGACCGTCACCCAGAGCAGGCTGACCACGCCCATCGCGACGTAGCTCTGGAGCATGGTCGACAGGACGTTCTTACGCCGGACCATCCCGCCGTAGAAGAACGACAGCCCGGGCGTCATCAACAGGACCAGCGCCGAGGCCGTGAGCATCCATGCGGTGTCGCCGGGGTCGATGCTTCCGCCCGAAGCCACCTCCGGAGGCATGAACGCGCCAGCGACGGCGGCGAGGGTCAGCGCGAGGGCGGCGGCGAGGGCGGGCGGTCGCATGGGTCTCCTCCGAGGGAACGCAGGCGTCGTACATGGTTCGGCGGCCGTTCGTCAAATCGAACAACGACGAAGTACGATAGATAGGGTCGATGATCGGTGAGCGAAGACCACCATTCGGATGATTCTTGCGGCGGCCCTGTCGTAAGGGTAGAGACGAAACGGGAGCGGCGATGGACGACGTGACCTTGGTCGAGACCCTCGTGCGTGCGCGTTTGGGCGCGGCCGATGCTGCCTCGTCCGTTCAGGCTTGGTTGCGCGCGCGCCTCGATGAACCCTTCCGAGACGTCCCGGGCGCCGAGGGATGGACTGTCCCCAGCGGGCAGCGCGAGGAGGTCGCGCGCGACGTCTGGAGAACCCTTCTCTCCGCCCAGTTTGGCGCAATCGGGCTCGCCGTCGACGATGCTTACTGCATGGTTGGGGCACCCGACGCCGTCGCGATCGCTGCGCGCCTTCAGGCGGCGGTGCCGCACACGGTGCGGGGTGCCGCTTGGGCGGGCTTGTTGGAGCGTTTCTTGTGCGTTCGTGCGCGCCGGGAGCCTGCCGGCGCCACGCGCCGCGTGCTGCATGAAGTTCCGGCGCAGGCGGCGTCGCTCCTCGACGCACTTCGGCCATGGATCGGACCCGCGCTGTCGTTGGAAGCGCCGGATCGCGCTGCGCGCCTGGTTCAATGGGTCGAGCAACTGTGCCAGCTCGCGACGTCGGAGACGACGGTTTGGGCGTTGGTGTCCTCGGCCCCCGAAGGCGTCGAGCGCCGGCGGGCCCGCGACACCTTGCTGCGGCACCACAGCAACACCCGGGCTTGGTTGCGCGCCGTGCTGTTGCGCGCACAGAGCCCTTCGCTCGACGCCTCACCGCTCGACGCCAGGGAGGCGGCTCGCCTGCTGGCGCTCATCGATGGGGTCCTTACCCGACGGAGATCACGATGAACCTTGGACTCTCGTGGATCTGGCGACATGAGCTCGCGGCCGACGAAGCGCTGGGGTCACAGGCCCTGCGGCTGTGGCGGGGCGCCCGTCCGGCGGGCAAGTTGGCCCGTGGTTGGGCCGTGACGGAGCCTCCCCGTGACACTGCGCTCGGGGCGCAGGACGTTCTCGAGGGGACGGGCGTCGAAATAAGTGCTTGGATCGACGTGATCGAGCCGTTGTGGATGTGGGTCGCTCTGTCGGAAGGCGCCCACGTCGTTTCGGCCAGGGGTGGATACGCAGACCCCGGTGGCGGCGGTGGACTGTGGCTATACGCCGGGGGTTCGGGCGCAGCGCTGGATCTCACGGTCGCGGGTCGTTCGACGCAGGTGCGTTGGGGCACGTCGTTGGTGCTCGGGACATCCCCTTGCCCCGGCGATGCGGTGGACGCGTTCGAACAGGCCATCCGGGACGGTGTTGCGGGCATCGTGCAGGCCTGGGTCGATGGGGCACCCGATGCGCTGGCGGCCGCCGTCGCCACGCTCGTGTCGGTTCGACGCGGCGCCGATGCTGTCTGGCGGCGGGCGGAAGGTTTGGAGCGCGCACGGTGGGGGTCGAGGCTGCTCGCGGCGGACGCGGCCTTGGCGCGCCTCGCCCCTTGGATCCTGCCGTGGTTGCCCTCAGGCGTCGAGGTGTCGGGGCCAGAGGACGACGGCCGCGGCTGGTGGACGGGCGATGGCTTCCCGGCCCTGGGTCCGGTCGGTGAGGCCGGCGGATGACGCGGGGTCGGCCTGCGCGGAGGGGCGGCGGCGCTGGCGTTCTGCTGGTGGCCGTCGAGGACGATGCCCTCGCGGTCAGCGTTTGGCGCGCGGAGATCGGCGATGGTCGGCCCGGGCGCGCGACGCTCGCGGAGGACGGGTGGCTCGCGCTGGAGTCGGCACGTCGCGCGGCGGCGGCGCGGCCGA
>JBJONI010000452.1:0-12959 GCA_046051915.1 Pseudomonadota bacterium | reverse complement strand
CGGACCATCGTGATTGACGAGGGCTGAACCCGCCCGGTGCGGCAAGCGCTTCCCTCGCCCCCCCCGCATGGGGTACAACAGCACGTGACACACTCCCCGGCGCGCGACCTCCCGCCGCCGGTCCCGAGCGAGCAACGCATGGCAGCCAACCAACGACTCCGCGGAGCCCTGTACCTCGTCGCCGTCGCCCTGCTGGCGGGCGGCGCGACGTGGGCCGTGGCCAACCTGTTGCGCGCCGGCTCGGCCGACTCGAGCGCCTCGAAGGAAAAGCTCAAGGTGGTGGTCGCGGCGGTGAACATCCAGCCCGGCTGGACGATCGCCGAAGGCATGCTCCAAGAACGTTCGCTCCCGTCGAACTACATCCCGGAAGAGGCGATTCGCGCCATGGACGAGGTCGTGGGACGGGTCGCGCAGGAGCGGATTCTGTTCGGGGAGTTCGTCCGCGATGACCGACTTGCGCCCCCGGAAGCTGGCGTTGGCCTCGCCGCGATCATCCCACGCGGCATGCGGGCCTACCAGGTCGCCGTCTCCGGTGGCGCCGCGATGGCGGGCTTCCTCAACCCCGGCAACTTCGTCGACGTGATCGCCGTATGCACCGACGCGGAGCCTCCCGCGAAGCGTACGATCCTCCGCTCCGTGGCCGTGCTTGGCGTGAACGACCGCCTCGTCGACCTGAACGCGCTCGGCAAGCCCGAAACCGAAGCCGGTCTGTTCAGCGACAGCAAGGACAAGCCTGCGACCGGCGGGATGGATCCCAACCAGCTCGGCATGGGCGGCGGAAAGTCCAGCCGCAAATCCAAGCCGTCCGTCACGCTCGCGCTCACGCCCGAAGACACCGTCCTGATCAAACACGCGAGCGCGGAGTGCGACCTGCACCTCGTGCTGCGCAACGACATCGACGTGACCAACATCGAGTCCAACGACGGCGTCGCCACGCCGCCCTCCGCGGAGCTCGCGGGCCCTGAGGCTCCGGTGCCGACCGACGCCACCTCCGTGCCGCTCGAGGGCGAGCTCGTCGCGATCCCCGGGACGGAGGGCGCCTTGGCCCCTGCCACCCCGGCGACCGACGCGGTCCCCACCCCGGCGCCGCCGGCGTCTCCGTCTCCCAACGCCGACGCCCCACCCGGCGCCGACGCCAAGTCCACCGCCCTGCCCGCGCCCGCGGGCAAGCGCTGACCCGTCCCGCCCTGCGAGAGGACAAGATGCGAGTTGACCCGTTCTTGATCGCGAGCCTCCTCGGCGGCACGATGGCGCTCCCAGCGCTCGCGGCCGACAAGGCGACGCCCAAGGCCGACTGGCTGGACATCGAGGTCGGCAAAAGCGTCGTCATCGAGTTGCCCGCCGTCCCACGCGCGATCTCCGTGACCGACCCCAACGTCGCCGACATCGTGCAGCTCGGAGCGCCCACGCGCTGGCAGGTGCAAGGCAAGGCCGTCGGCACGACCGACCTCGTGTTGCAGTTCCCGGGCGACGTCCCGCCGATGCTGTACGAAGTCAGCGTTCACACCGACCTGTCGGACCTGATTCGGAGGGTCGACGCGATGATCGACGGCGAGACGCCGAAGATCTACCCGCTGAACGACCGCATCGTCGTCGAAGGCACCGTCGCGGACCTCGACACGCTCGAGCGCGTCGCCCGCCTCGCGAAAATCTACGACGAGGAGTTCGTGAACCTGATGATGGTCGCCGGCGACCATCAGGTCCAGCTCGAGGTCATCGTCGCCGAGGTCAGCCGCACGAAGACACGGCAGATGGGCGTCAACCTGTTCTGGTCGCAGCCCACGATGGGTGCGTCCATCCAGTACGGCAACCCGTTCAACGCCGCTGTGCCCGCCGGCGACATCACCGCCTTGCAGGTCGACCCGTCGCGCCAGGCGTTCACGCTCGCTGGGCGCATCCTGCAAGGGATCGACATCTACGGCGGCCTCGAAGCGCTCGACCGCCAAGGTGTGGCCAAGATCCTCGCACAACCGACCCTCAGCGCCCTCAGCGGTCAGCAGTCGGAGATGCTGGTCGGCGGTTCGTACCCGGTCGCGTTCCCCAACGCCCAAGGCAACGTCACGATCAAGTTCAAGGACTACGGCACGCGCGTGCTGTTCACCCCCACCGTGCTGTCAGGCGATCTGATCGATGTCGACGTCGAAGTCGAAGTCTCGAGCGTCGATACGAGCATCGGGACGACGATCAACGGCACCTCCGTACCCGGTGTCACCAGCCGCAAGGTCCAGACCCACGTCCGCCTCGACTCGGGCATGACGCTTGCGATCGCGGGCCTGCTCAGCGAGCGCTCGACGTTGCAGCGCGACGAAGTGCCGGGCCTCGGCCGAATCCCCGTTCTCGGTCTGTTCTTCCGCAAGGTCACGCACCTGCGCGAGGAGTCCGAGCTGATGATCTACGTCACGCCTCGCCTCGTGCGCCCGCTCGCTCCGGGCGAGCTGCCGCCGATTCTGGGCACCACCGAGAACAACAACCCTTCGGACGCCGCGCTCTACCTGCTCGGCGCCGACCACCGCGCGCGGTCTCGCACGGCGGCGCCCACGGGCGACGTCGGGCTTCAGCGCTAGTCGACCACTGCCAAGGAGTCTCCGGTGAAGGAAGGTCGCAACGCCACCGCCAACGTCGTCTGCGTCGGTCTCGACGAAGAAGAGATGGGCTACGTCCGCGAAGCCATCCACATGGACGCGGTGCTCACGCCCAACGCCGTCTCGTTCGACGAGGCGATCGACGTCGCGCAGGGCAACTTTGCCGACGTGATCCTCGTCGGGTTCGAGCGGGACATCCCCCGCGCGGAACGACTCGCTCGCGAGCTGTTCGAGGAGCGCGTCGAGGCCCTGCTGATCGCGGTCGCCAAGAAGGACGTCAGCGGCGCCGCGAAGAAGGCGATGCGCGTCGGGTACAACGACTTCATCACGCTGCCAGAGGAATCCGACCAGCTGCGGGCAGCCGTCAAGGCGGCCGCGGCCAATGTCGCCGAGAACCAAGCCGTGGTCGTGGCGTTCATGGGTTCCAAGGGCGGCGTCGGAACGAGCTTCCTCGCCGCACAGTTCGCCGCGGAGCTCGCCGTCATCCATCGCGTCTTGGTGATCGACGCCGACTTCTCGAGCGGCGATCTCGCCCCGATGCTCGACATCATCCCACGCACCTCCGTCCCTGACCTGCTGTCGGACCCCGACCTCGATGAGCGCCAGCTCGCTTCGGCCGCCTACATGCACCCGAGCAAGGTGCAGTTCATCTGCCAGCCCAACCAGAACAACGACGGGTTCGCCGCGACGGCCGAGTCGATGCGCCTCCTCGTCGAAGTTGCTGCCAACGCCTACCAGTACGTGGTCATCGATCTCGGTTCGCACTTGGACGCCGCCGCGCTCGCTGCGCTGAAGATCGCGCGCCAGGTGTTCCTCGTCGCGACGCCGGACGTCGTGGCGATCCGCGACACGCACCGGCGGCTTGCGGCGCTCGAAGCGCAGGGCATCGAACGAACAAAGCTCAACTTGATCCTGAACAAGATGTCGGACGACCCCTCGCTCGAACCCGACACGATCGAGCAGAACCTCGGGATCGAGGTCAAGGGAACCGTCCGCAACGATCCGTCGGCCGTCGATCACGCGATCGGCGAAGGACGGCTGCTGCGCGAGGTCACCGGCGGGCGACAGGTCATGCAGGACATCGCGCGACTCGTCGGCTTGCTCTCGGACGACCCGGCGGAGGTGGAGGCTGCCGCCGCCGTGAAGGGACCCGAAAAGAAGTCGATCTTCTCCCGCCTGTTCGGACGAGGGTAAACCATGGCCGGCAACCGTCGCATCGAGATGCTCCGCCGCGGCGTGACCGGCGCAGCCACGCCGGCCGCTCCTCGCGCCCGTGGTCCGGCGCCACGGACGGGCACGGGCGAGTACGAAGAGATCAAGCGCGCGCTGCACCACGAGCTCCTCGACAACCTCGACTTCGAGGAGGTCGCGGTCACGGCCAAGGACGTGCTGATGGAGCGCATGCGCGCGCTCCTCGTGGACCGGCTCGAGTCGCGCAACTACCCGCTCAACCGCACCGACCGCGACCGGATGATCAAGGAGATCCTGGACAACGTCCTTGGATACGGCCCGATCCAGCCGCTGATCGACGACCCGCTCGTCAGTGACTTGCTGATCAACGGCCCGAAGGCGATCTTCGTCGACCGAAAGGGCAAATTGGTCAAGACCGACGTGCAGTTCGAGGACGAGAAGCACCTGATGCAGGTCGTCGAGCGCATCGTCGTCGCGGTCGGTCGTCGCGTCGACGAGCAGAACCCGATGGTCGACGCTCGTATGCTCGACGGGTCTCGGTTCAACGCCATCATTCAGCCCCTTGCACTCGACGGCGCCGCCGTCTCGATCCGCCGCTTCGGCAAGGTGCCGATCGGTCCCGAGACGCTGATCAAGTTTGGCTCGTGCCCCCGCCCGATGATGATGATGCTGCACGCCTCGGTGGCCTCGGGCATGAACACGATCATCTCGGGCGGCACGGGTTCGGGCAAGACCACGCTCCTCAACGTCTTGTCGAGCTTCATCCCTGAAGATGAGCGCATCATTACGATCGAGGACTCCGCCGAGTTGCAGTTGCAACAGCCCCACGTCGTGCGCCTCGAAACCCGTCCGGCCAACCTGGAAGGCAAGGGCGAAGTGACGCAGCGCGAGCTCGTGAAGAACTGCCTGCGGATGCGTCCCGACCGCATCATCCTCGGTGAGATCCGCGGCGGCGAGGCGATCGACATGCTGACGGCGATGAACACGGGCCACGACGGCTCGCTCGCGACGGTTCACGCCAACAACACGCGCGACGCGCTCAGCCGGTTCGAGACGATGGTCGGTATCGGTATGCCGAACATGACGCCGCGCGCGATCCGCGAGACGATCGCCCGTGCGCTCGATGTGATCGTCCAGCAGTCGCGCCTCACCGACGGCTCGCGTCGCGTCATCGCGATCACGGAAGTGACGGGCATGGAAGGCGACGTCATCACGTCGCAAGACATCTTCATCTTCCGGCAGGAGCGCGTCGACGAGAACGGTAAGGTCCGAGGTCGCTTCATGGCCACGGGCGCCCGTCCCGGCTTCCTCGGCCGCCTCAAATCCCACGGGCACGAGCTCCCAGACGAGATCTTCACCTTCGAAATGGAGGTTTGAGCGATGACGCCGCTCGCGCTGTTCGTCCTGGTCATGGTCTTCGCCACCGTTGGGCTCGGCGCGTACGGCGTCGTGCAGCTCGACGCCGCGCGGCGTGAGGCGCGGGACGAGCGGATGGCGCGTCGCCTCGGCACCGCCGCCTACCAGGACGCGGCGGAGGAGGACGTCGCGACGCTGTTGCGCGCGAACTCGGCCGACGCGGCGAACGAGCTCCTCGGCGCCTACGCCGACAAGCTCTCCGAGTTGATCGCGGCTGCCGACGCCCAACAGACCATGACGGTACAACGCCTGTTGTTCCAGTGTGGTGCGTTCGGCGGCCTGCTCGCCCTAGGCGGCATCCTCGTCGGCGGGGTGATGGGCATCATCCTGTTCCCGATCGGTTTTCAAATCCCGCAGTTCTTTCTGCGGCGCCAGGCGACAAAGCGCGCCACCACGTTGCTGTCCCAGATGCCCGACGCCCTCGAGATGATGAGCCGCTCGATGCAGACCGGTAGTGGCCTTGTCGACACGTTCAAACTCGTCAAAGAGGAGATGGCGGACCCCATCGCTTCCGAGTTCGGCCGCATCGCCGAGGAGGTCAAACTGGGGCGTGATTGGCGCTTCGCGATGGACGGCCTCGTCGAACGCAACCCGACGATCTTCGAGCTGCGCCTGTTTGTCTCGACGCTGCTGCTGCAGCGCGAGACCGGCGGCAACATGATCGAGACCCTCGCCAACATCGCCAAGACGATCCGCAACCGCTACGTCTTCGACGCCAAGGTCAAGGCCATGACGTCCGAGGCGCGCACCTCTGGCTACGTGCTCGCCGGCATGCCGTTGGGCGTCATCGCGCTGATCGTCGTCGCAAACGCCGAGTACCTCTCGCCGATCTTCACCACGAGCATCGGCAACATGATCCTCATCTCCTGCTCGGCGATGTACGCGATCGGCGTGTACGCGATGAACTTCGTCTCCGAAGTCGAGGTCTGACATGCTCGCTGCGCTGTTGATGCCGGCTGTCGGCCTGCTGAACGTCCTGATCGTCGGTTTTGTCACCGCCACCCTCGTCGCCACAGCCGCGTTCGCCGTCTGGACGATCGTCGTCCCGAAGATCGACCCGTCGAGCCGGCTCACCCGCCTCACGCTCGCGGTGATGGAGGAGGACGAAGGCGAAGACGCGGGGGCGCGGCGACGCGCTTTTGAGACGATGGCGGCCCAGATCGGACGCTACGCCCAGACCAACGACGTCAAGGAGGTCGAGAGCCTCAAGCGCACGTTGGTCTATGCCGGCTACAAACACCGTCGGGCGATCGAGATCTTCAGCGGTCTGCGCGTCGCGGCGTTGCTCCTCATCCCCGTCATGTTGGCGCCCACCGCGTTCTTCCTCGACGTGAGCGTCGCCGCGTTCACGATGCTCCTCGGTGCGGCGTTCGGCTACTACTTCCCCCTCGTCGCGCTGTCGCAGATGGCCGCCCGCCGACAGGGCGACATCCTCCGCGCCTACCCCGACGCGCTCGACCTGATGGTCAGCTCGGTGGAGTCTGGACTTTCGCTCGATCAGGCCTTCAAGCGCGTCGCGGCTGAGATGCGCCAGGTCTCGCCGTCTCTGTCGAGCGAGTTTGCGCTGGTCACCTCGCAGGCTGCGGCCGGCATCGACCGCATCACGGCCTTGCGGCGCCTGGAGGAACGAACGGGACTGGATGAGATCCGGTCGTTCGTCAACATGCTGTCGCAGGCCGAGCGCTTCGGTACGTCGGTGTCCGCGTCGCTGCGACTCTATGCGAGCGTCGCCCGCGAGAAGCGCGTCGCCCGCGCCGAGGAGAAGGCGGGTCAAGTCGGGACCAAGCTGACCGGCATCATGATCGTGTTCTTCTTGCCGGTGTTGATGTTGGTGCTGATCGCGCCGCCGGGACTGAACATCTACTACGGGGAAGGCGGATGATCGCCCTCCTCGGGGTGCTGCTGGCATCGGACGTCGCGCTCGCACGCCCGATCCAAAACCGTCCGGTGGTGGAGCAACCCGAGGCTCCCCCCGACGGCCCCGCGCTGTGGCGCGAGATGGCCCAATGGTACCTCGACAACGGCATGGCGACCGAGGCCCTGTCGATGGTCGCGCGGTTGCGGGACGCTGGCCACGACGACGACGTCCTCGATCTGATCCAGGCCCGCGCGCTCGCAGCGACCGGCCTGCCCGAGGAGGCGCTCTCGCTGCTCGATCGTGTCGTGGCGCGGGCCCCCAAGCTGGCCGCCGCTTGGTCGGTGCGCGGCGTGGTCGAGGCCGACCTGCAGCACTTGCCCGAAGCGATCAGCGCGCTCGAGCGTGCGATCGCGCTCGGTGCCGACGACGCCGCGACCCACAACAACCTTGGGTTCCTGCTCCTCAGCGCCGAGCGATGCGCCGACGCGATCCCGCACCTCGAGGCCGCCCTCGCCAACGATGGCACCCGCGCCCGAACCCGGAACAACCTCGCGCTCGCGCTCGCGTGTGACGGCCAAGCCCAGCGCGCGCTCGCCTTGTTCCGCTCGACGGGCACGGAGGCTGACGCAAGGTACAACCTTGGTGTTGCTTACGAACGCCAAGGGAAGCTACCGAGCGCGCTCGCGCAATACGACGCCGCACTGTCGGCCAACCCTGACCACCGGCTCGCGCAAGCGGCGCTGGACCGGCTGCAGTCCTCTGAACCGGAGACCTCTCCATGAAGACCCTCCTCCCGCTCCTCCTTGCCACGGCGGTCCTCTCGGGCGGCTGCAAGCCACGGATGCACCTCAACTACGACTTCGGACGCGCCTACGTCGAGACGCTGAAGCTCCAGGCCGACCTGCAACGCGCCTCCGTGTCCGACGACGCGTACCCGTTGTACGGCGCCGAAGGCGTCGACATGCGGACGAACGTGGAAGCCGCGACGTCGGACGCGAACACCGGGGAAGCGGAGTACGAGGAGTGATCCGTCGGAGCCCGATCCGCACGTCAGCGACGTGGCGGTTGGGCGTGCTTTCGGGTCTGCTCGCGGCCACCACGGTGCTGCCGGCCCTCGTTCCCCTCAGCTTCCAAGTCGAGGAGGCCCATGTCGCGTCCGACAAGGCGCACGCGCTGACCTCGGTGCGCGCGCTCGCCTCCATGCGTGAGCCCGCCGAGCGGACACGACTCGCGAACGCCCTGGGTCTGCACGACGCGGTCCTCGGCCTCGGCCCCACGGCGTGGCGCCTGCTGCCCACCTCGTCGTTTCCCCGCGCGTGCGACGCGCCGCCGAGCGAGACCCTCTGGATCCCCTCCGACGATCAATGGCTGGCGTGCGGCGTGGTCGACGGCGTGCCCTTCGCCGTCGCGATCGACCGCAGCGTCGGCCGCCGCGGCTTTGCCCCGGCCTTCGTGCTCGGGTTGGCGCTGGCGGTCGGCTTGTCGACGACCCTCGGCGTCCTACAGACGCTCACGCCCCTCTCCGCCATCGCGCGCGCGGTGGGCGCCGTCGGGGAAGGCCGGCGCGCGGAACAGATCCCACCCACAGGCCTCGCGGAGCTCGACCTGTTGGGAGAACGCGTCATGGCGGCCGCGCATGCCGTGGAGGACCGCATCGACACGGTCGAAGCCCGCATCGCCGTCGTTCAGCATCTGGCGCGCGTGGTCGCCCACGAGATCCGGAACCCGCTTCAGTCGATGACGATCCTCGCCGAGGAGCAGGTCGATGAGTCCAGCCGCGCTGTCCGAAAGGCGCGCACCGACGACTTGCTCGCCGAGATCCGAACGCTCGACGACGTCGTCCGCCGCTTGTTGCGCGATGCCCCGGGTCAGGCCGCCCTCGTGCCGACCCTGCAAACCACCGAGGTTCCCTCGCTGCTCGCCTCGGTGATCTCCCTTCACCGGAGCCGAGCGACACGAATCGACCAGACGATCTTGCGGCTCGGCGAGACCCCCGACGCCACGGTTCAAGCCGACCGCTCCCTGCTCCGGCGCGCGGTCGAGAACCTCGTCCTCAATGCGCTGCAGGCACCCCGCGCCCAAACCCCGCACGAGGTCGTGGTCGACGCACGCCGCGGCGAAGACGGACGCTTGGAGATCCGCGTGGCCGACAACGGCGCCGGCATCCCCGAGTCCGTTCGAGACCACGTCTACGAGGCCGGCGTCAGCGGGCGCCCCGGTGGAAATGGTCTCGGACTTTCGCTGGCGCGAGGCGTGTTCTTGGCGCACGGAGGCGACTTGCGCCATGAATCTCGCCCCGGAGGCGGCACACTTTTCGTGGGTACGCTACCATGGGAAGAAGGGTCGACGTCGACCCCATCCTGAGCTTCGGAGGAACGGCGTATGCGCATCCTCGTGGTCGACGACAACCGGTCCAGCGCCGACGCGCTCGCCCGTGCGCTGTCCAAGCGCGGCGACGTCGCGGAGGCGGTCTACGACGGCGAGGCGGCGCTCGCTCGGCTCGCAGACCAGGAGCCGCCAGAGATGATCCTCACCGATTTGAGGATGGAGCCGATCGACGGCATCGAGGTGCTGCGCGCCGCGCGCGCCCACAGTCCCCCCGTGGAAGTCATCGTGTTCACGGCGTATGGCGAAGTCGGAACGGCCGTGGAGGCGATGCGCCTGGGGGCCCGTGACTTCCTGACGAAGCCGATCTCCCTGGAGCAGCTCGTCTCGCGGCTCGATGCCTTGGCACCAAACCCGTCGCGCAATGACGAGGCGAGGGCGAACGATGGCGCGTTCATCGCGGAGTCGACCGCGGCGCGGACGCTGACGGAGACGCTGGAGCGCTTCGCAACGATGGGGGCCGATGTTTGGCTGCGAGGCGAGATCGGCTCCGGCCGTGATGCCGCAGCGCGCTACCTCCACGCGCGCGCCGGCGACGGCCCCTTGCTCGAGCTCGATCTCGTGTCGGACGGTCCACTGCCGAGCGAAGGAACGTTGCTCCTCGCTGGCGTCGACGCGCTCCCTCTCGACCTGCAGCGCAAGCTCTCGCATCGGCTCCGCCGGCTCTCGCCCGGTGTGCGCCTGATCACCACCGCCAGCGAGCACGCCGAACAGCGGCTTCGGGACGGTGGGCTCGACAAGGATCTGTACTACCGCCTGGCAAAGCTTCGGGTCGACGTCCCGCCACTCCGCGACCGCGTGGCCGACGTCCTCCCCCTGTTCCGGGCAGCGCTGACGAGCTTCGCTGCGCGGTACCGCAAGCCGCTTCCCGAGGTCTCGGCCGAGCTCGAAGCGGAGCTGCTCGGCTACGATTGGCCAGGCAACGTCCGTGAACTGTTCAACCTTGCCGAGCGCGCTGTCCTGCTGGAGGCTGCACCCACCGGGCTACACCCGCGCGCAACACCGGGAATGCTCGGCCTCCCCGACTTGTCCGCCCCGTTCCGGCTGTCCGACTACCTCGAAGGCGTCGAGCGCAGGATCTTGGAGGAAGCCCTCGCGCGCTGCCAAGGCGACCGAACGGTGGTCGGGCGGCTACTCGGCCTCGAGCGCAACACCCTGAGGTACAAGCTTCAGAAGTACGAGCTGCTCGAACGCTCGTGAGCCCCCGCACCGAGCCCCGACGCACCGGTGGCGTCGACGCTCAGCCGGCGATGAGGGCTTCGATCTCGCGAAGCGCCGTGCGCTCCGACGCCGAGATGGCACCGATCGGGCCAAGGCCGCCCGTCGCCCGAGCGACCGCGCGGGCGCCGGCGAGCACGGCGCGGTCGAGGTCCTGTCGAACCTCGGGCGCGAGCGCGGCGTGCGCCGACTTCCACGCCTCGAACAACGCAGGCTGAGGCGCGCGAGAAAGCCATCCGGCCAAAGCATGACCAGCGGCCGAATCGGGCGTGACCCCAAGCTGGTTGGCGTGCGCGACGACGGCATCGCGCTCGGCGGGCGCGAGGCTGGTGTCCGACCAAGCGACGTGAAGCAGGGGAATCAGCGCGTAGGCCGCGATCGCCTCGAACGTCAAGCCCACCGCGACGAGCGCGGCCGCAGCCTCGGCATCGAGGCCGAGCTTGGCACTGAGGGTCGCCGCGGCCGCAGTTTGGGCGGCGTGCGTGCGCATCGCCTCAAGCCGCGCCGCATCCACTTGGCGGAAGTAAAGCTCGACGAGGACTTCGGCGCGCTGGTGCAAGGAGTCGGACACGTCAACCTCCGGACGCGCCGTCCGTAACGGGATGTGAGCCGTTCCACCAGCAGCGACGAGCCGCGCGGTGGGGTGTTACGCTTCGGACGGAGGACTGCGATGGCCGACCGCTCCGCGCCTGCCCCCGACTGGTCCGACGTCACGCTCGATGCGACGTGGGAGCCTGCGCTCGGTGATGGCGGCGACGGTGACGGGCTCCCCCCCGAAGTCCCCCCAGACCCGCGACCGTCGCGTCCAGAGAGGGGCCGCCGCGCTTGGGATGACGACGTCGTCCTCCACCCCCTCGCCACCGTGGTGTTCATCCTCGTTTGGATCGCGCTGACCGGCGTCCAAGTCGGCATGGTGTTGGCAGGCGCCCGCGGGGGCTGGCCCGCCGCGATCGGGCTGTCGGCGGCTTTCGTCCTCTGCTTCGTCGGTCCACTGATGGTCGGCGGCGCCTGGTTGCACGGCGTGCAGGCAAGGCAACGCGACGCAGAACGCGCACAATGGGCGGCGGCCTCCGAGTCCCTTGGACAGGCCGACCGTCGGCGTGCCTCGTGAGCGACCACCTCGGACCGGTGTGGGACGCGCTCCGTGCATCAAAGCGCGCCGAGGCCCGCGCGCTCCAAGGCGCCCTCCCTACGCCTTGGAACGACGTCGCAGCGGCCCTGATCGACCTCGACGTCGGCCGAAGGCCCAGCTTGGCCTTCGATGCCCCCGCGACGTGGCAGGCTGCCTGGATCACGGCGCACCAGCAGGCCGAAGGAGCGTCCCAAGAAGGGTGGTTCGGACAGGCGATGCGTTGGGCGGAAGACGATCGCCTCGCGCAGTACGAGGTCGCCCTCGCGCGCGGGCGATGCCGCCACGAGCGCCGTGCGTACGGGCCAGCGCTGGCCGACGCAAAGCTGGCGCGGGAGCTGGCGCGGAGGGCGCACCACCCCGGTCGCGAGGCATGGGCGCTCTCGCTCGCCGGCACCGCGCTCGTGGAGCAGCGCGATTACGCCCGCGCCCGCGCCGTGCACGAGGCGGCCCACGCCCTGCACACGGCCGCGGGCCAGCCTGGCGGCGAGGTCGCCGCGCTCGGCGGGCTAGGCCTGTGCGCGATCGGGCGGCACGAGACGGCCCGCGGCGCCGAGTCGTTGCACCGAGCGGTCGCTCTGGCGCGGACCCACGACCTCGAACCGGAAGAGCGTGCCTGGCTGGCCTGCGTCGCGCACGCGATGGGCTTGCTCGATCGCAACGACGCCCGGCGCGATGCGCTCGTGCGTCTGGCCGAGCTGGAGCGACGCGCCGACGCGCCGCTGCGCGCCGCTGCAGCTTGGATCGACGCGGCCACCGCTGCCACGGCGATCCTCGCCCTCGACGATGCCGAGGCCGCCCTCCAGCACGCCGCGGCCTGCTACGTCGAGCGCGACCACGAGCCCGGCCTGCAGGACGTCGAACGTCGGCTGGCGTCGCTCTCGACGCTCCGCGAGGGCCTGCCTGCGCGCCGCGCGCGTTGGACCCAAGCGATCACCCTGCGCGCCCCCCCGTCGCCCCCCGAGGCCTGATGTACGCCGTCCCCAGAACCGCGCCTTCGGCCGACGGCGACGCCACCGCGCGTCGCCTGCGTGGCCTCTCCCGGGTGCGAAAGCTCCTGCGACTCGCCGAGGACCAAGCCGGGCTCCCCGAGGGCCACGCCGCCCGCCAGCGCGCCGAAACGATCCTCACCGAGCTCGGCCTCGCCATGGGTGCGATGGAACTACAGGGGGATGATGCA
>JBJONI010000451.1:0-4505 GCA_046051915.1 Pseudomonadota bacterium | reverse complement strand
TGCGATCTCCTCGGGGTCGGTGACGGTACCCTGCACCTGGAACAAACTCTCCACATCCGCTTCGGGTGCGGATTCGAGGCTGCCCTCCGGAGCCTGCTGGACGGGGGCGGTGCAGCCTGCGAGCGCGGCGAGCCCAAGCAGCGAAGAGCGTCGCACGAGGCGGGACGGGGAGCGGGACGGGGTGGGGACGCGTGCGAAGGTCATGGGCTGCTCCCTGTTTCGCCGTACCTACACCGCGGGGAGAGCCCGCCGCGATCGCGTGTTGTCATCCTTAGTCGCCACTTTCACGGCGTATCGCTGCTCCTGTGGCCCGCATGGGTGTCGGGCCGGCCGACGGCGCATCGCGCGACGCGCTCATCGGCTTGGACGCGCGCGCAGCGGGTAGGGTTCGACGGTGTCGATCCGCATCGGCCGCACGGGTCCTGTTGTCGAGCCGCCTCTCGCCGGTGGAGCACCGGCCCACGGACGCCGTCGGCGCGGGGCGATCCTGCACCACGACGACCCTCGTCGTACGGCGGTGGACGCGACGTTCCGCCCAAGAAGCCTCCACGTCTCGGCGGGCGTGCTCGCGGCGGAGGGCCTGTCGGCGACGTTTGTCGACGACATGCGACGATGGAAGGGGTTCGTGGCCGAAGCCGAGCCGTCGCTCGATGACGAGGGTCGAAGGTGGCACTGGGGCGTCGCCCACACCGACGTCGATCTGGACCTTGACGGGTGTGCCCGCGAGTTGTCCCGAGACGAAGACGCGGACGCCAGCGTAGCGGGCTTCCTCGCGGATGGGCTCACCAACGACGCCGGACGGGTCGAAGACCATGCCGTCCTCCGGGCAGGCCACCGCGGCGATCGCCTGGAAGACCTCGACGATGCGGTCCACCTCGGGGCTGCCGCGGCCAAGGAGGTCGAGATCCTTAACGGGCTGACGGGTTTGACCGAGGAGGAGGTGGCGTGGGCAGGAGGGGTTGACATCGGCTGGCAGACCCTCTAGATTTTTGTAGAGGTGCTTCATGGCTGCCCACAACGTCCAGATCTCCGCGGTCGTCTCGGAGGAGACGCGCGCCTTGCTCGACGAGGCTGCCGAGGCCCGCGGGCTCAAGAAGGGGCACATGATCGAGGAGGCGCTGATGCACTACCTGCACGCGCTGCGGGAGCTGCCGAGCGACGTGATCATCCCGAGCCGCCTCGTGCTGACTGGGACCTCGGGACGTGAGGTGGTCGATCAGGTGCTCCATCCGCGCGAGCCCACGGACGCCATGAAGGCGCTGATGGCCGGGGAGGACGGGGACGATGTCCCCACCTGACGGCCTCGTCGTCCGGCCGCTCGAGCCCTCGGACGACCGCTCGGCCTTCCGCTCGGGCAATATCGACCTCGACCGCTTCTTCCAGCGCCACGCCGGGCAGAACCAGTTCCGGCACCACATCGGGACCACCTGGGTCGCGGTGGCCGAGGCGCGCATCCTCGGCTTCGCGACGGTCAGCGCCGCCCACCTCGAGGTGGGGGAGCTCCCCACGGCGCTCCGTCGGAAGCTGCCGGCCTACCCGCTGCCCGTGCTGCGCCTCGCGCGGCTGGCCGTCTCGGAGGAGGCGAAGGGCCAGGGAATTGGCCGTGTGCTGCTGCGAGCCGTCTTCACCCTGGCGTGGCGCATGGCCGACGAACTCGGCTGCGTCGGCGTCGTCGTAGATGCCAAGCCGGAGGCGGTGGGCTTTTACGAGCGCCTCGGATTCAGCCCGCTCACGCACGCCAAAGGCGGGCTGGGGGACCGGCCTGAGCCGATGGCGATGTTCCTGGAGCTGGGGGCGATTCCACGTCTCGGCGGTCCAACGAGGGAGGGCCGAAGTTGACTCCGCGGCTGTGCTGGGCGGCTTTGGTCTTCGGGCTTGCCGCTTGCTCCCACCGGCGTGGTGTCGGTGTTGACGATCTGGAGAGTACGCTGGCGTTCATCCAGGATGTGCACCCGAACCCGTCTGAGGTCGACCTGGAGGCGGCTCGGGCGGCGATGGGCGCTGAGGCGGGCCAGCGAGACCCTGCTGCTCCCCCGTCGTTCGCGATGCGGGTACGAGGCGCCACGCTCACCACAGGCGCGCTCGGTGATGCCCATGTCGTCGTCGGTACGCCACCGCGCAGTTGACGGGATCGTGCCGGTGCTCCCCATGCTGCTGGGAGGCCGCGTGATCGTGGACGCCGTCGGCCACGACCTGCCGAGAGGCACTGTGCTGCGGTCCATCGAAGGCCGCCCCGCCGCTGCCTGGCTCGACCACTTGGCCAAGATGGCCTCGGTCGACGGAGGCCGGGACGACGTGAGGCGCGCGCGCCGGCGCAGAGCGCATCGCCGCCTGAGCCGCGCACCATGGTACAGAGCCTCATGAAGGCAGGATGACAGAGCAAGACGCACAGGCGACGACCGGACGGTGGATGGACGAGGCCGGCGTGCTGCCGGGGATGCGCGTGCTCGACGTCGGCTGCGGCCCCGGTGCCGTGACGGCGCTGCTGCTGGGGCGTGTGGGCCCCGAGGGCCGGGTGGTCGGCATCGACCGCGCGCCCCAGCTTCTCGAGCTCGCTGCGGCCCGCAACCCGGACCCGCGCGCGAGCTTCGTGTGTGCCGACATGGACGCCACGCTCCCCGAGTTCGGCACGTTCGACGCCGTGGTCGGACGGCGCGTCCTGATGTACTTGAAGGAACCGGCGGCTACGATCGAGCGGATCGTCTCGCACATGCGGCCGGGTGGTCTCGTCTTCTTCCAGGAGCTGGTGATCGACACCGTGCCGACCGGGCTCCGCCTTCACGATGCGCTGCGTGACGCGCTCGTCGGGATGCTCGCAAGCGAGGGCGCGTCGTGGACCACCGGGCGCGCGCTCCCCGGGCTCTTTCGGCGCGCAGGGTTGGCTGCACCGGTGATGCGTGCTGAAATCGGCGTCGCCGCGCCCGGCCAGCCGGATACCCTCGCTGTTCGTGTCCAGATGCTGAAGGAGAGGTTCGTCGCTGCCGGAGCCTCGGCTGAGCTGCTCGACACGGACACTCTGGACCAGCGGCTCCGCGAGGAGCGGCTGACCACCCGGCTGCCCTGGATGTCGGAGATGGCCGTGGCGGCGTGGACGCGGGTCGGCGGGTGATGACTGGACTCGAACCCATAGCGCGGGATTCAACCTTGCTCTCGCTCTTTGGCCGCAAGCGCACCGCGCCCATTGAACCCCGAAAAACCAGGAAGGCCCGCCGAATCTCTCGATTCTGACGGGCCTTCACATCAATGGTCGGGCTGGGTCAATGAGACGATTTCAGAACTGGCTGGCGGGGTTGACGGAGGAGGATGTGGGGTGGGCGCGGCCCAAGGCGTCGTCGGCCCAGGCACGCCGCGCACGGCGTTGCTTGCTCGCCACCATGCAAGCACTTTCGTTTGTTGCGAATCATCGGGACGTCGGCTAGGTTCCCCTTCGGAGGGATGGTCCCATGCTCGGTCACGATCTTGTCGTACCCACTGAAGCGCTCTCCAGAGACGCAGAGGCCGTTGTCCGTGCGCTGCGCGACGCGCGCCGCGCAGGCGACCACGGCGTCGTCCGTGTCCACGCGTCCAGCGACGCGCCGGAGACGGCCGTCACCCTCCCCGACGACGCCCTTGGCCTGCTTCTACTTATCCTGGCTCACTTCGCGGACGGCGACGCTGTCACGGTTGTGCCCGTTCACGCCGAGCTCACCACCCAACAGGCCGCCGACATCCTGAACGTCTCTCGGCCCTGGCTAGTAAAGCTCCTTGATGACGGCGTCATCCCGTGCCGAAAGGTCGGTACTCACCGACGGGTCCCCCTCCGTGACCTGCTTGCCTACCGGGACGAAAAGAGCGCTCAGCAACAGGCTGCCCTCGACGAGTTGACGCGCGAGGCACAAGACATGGGTCTCTACGGCTAAGCCATGTCACGCGTCGTCGTCCTTGATGCCTGCGTTCTATACCCGGCGGCGCTTCGCGACCTCCTGGTTCGGCTCGCCGTCGCAGGTGGGTTCCGCGCGCTTTGGTCGGAACGAATCCTCGACGAGGCGTTCGTGAGCCTGGCCGAGGACAGGCCGGGACTGGATCCGGTCCGGCTGTTGCGCACGCGAGCGCTGATGACTGGCGCAATTCCGGAGGCCATGATCCGTCTCACTGAGGCGGAGCTTCCGGTGGCTACCCTGCCAGATGCCGACGACCGACACGTGGTGGTGGCGGCCCAGCTCGGGATGGCCAACGCGATCGTCACATTCAACCTACGCGACTTTCCTGATTCAGCGCTGGCGCCGTTGGGCCTCAAGGCCGTTCATCCCGACGACTTCGCGCTGGACTGCTTTGTTCGGACCCCCAATGTGGTCCGAAGGGTGCTGCACGGCCAAGCCGCCCAGTTGACCCGGCCCGTGTCTACGGTCAACCAACTGCTGGACCATCTTGAACGGGCGGGGCTCGTCAAGTTCGCTGCTGCATGCCGATCAGGCGATCATCCTGGCGCCTGACCCGAAGGCCGGTACAGGGTCTGCAGATGGTTA
>JBJONI010000450.1:0-4017 GCA_046051915.1 Pseudomonadota bacterium | reverse complement strand
CCCCGACGCCGTGATCAGCGTCGGCGGCGCGCTCCAGGACGTCACACCACCCGCGGGTTCAACCCCACCGCCCCGCGCCGTGCCCGTCCTGCACTACCACGGCGAGAACGACGCGTTTTTCCCGCCGGACGGCACCCTCGGCAAGGCGCTCAAGGTCACCCGGCCGCTCGCCGAGGCCACGGCGGCCTGGGTCACCCGCAACGAAGCCACACCCGCCGCCCCCGACGAGGACGCCGGGATGGCGTGCGCCGTGTGGCAGGGCCGGGCACCCGTCGTCTCCTGTTCGGTCGCGGGCATGGGCGATCAGTGGCCCGGCGGCGATGACGCCCCCAAGCCGACCGGGCACCGGCTGGCACGCGCGGCCGACGACGGTTGGACCTGGTTCTTGCAAGTGACCGCAGGACAAGCAAGGAATCCGTGACGTCAACGAGAAACGTGCGGTAGACTCCGGACCTTCGGAGGCCGGCGTGCCACTCGTCCTGTTCCTGCTCGGTTGCCAGCCCCTGCTCCGCGACGCACCCGGATGGGGCGGGGTCGCGATCGGCGACGACACCGACGTCACCGACGAGGTGCCACGCCCCGACGACACCGGCGGCGACACGCCGTCCACCCCCGACGACACGCCGTCCACCCCCGACGACACACCGTCCACCCCCGACGACACGCCCGCCGTCGACACCGACGTCCCCGCGCTTCCGTTGATCCGGTTCAACGAGCTCGTCGCGCGGCCCGGACCCGCGGACCCGTTCGGCGCAGACTGGCTGGAGTTGGTCAACCTCGGCGGCACCGCGGTCGATCTGGAGGGATGGGGCCTCAGCGACGATCCGTTCGACCCGTTCGACCACACGCTGCCGGCCGGCACGTCGATCGGCCCCGGGGAGCACCTGCTGTTTCTCGCCGACGGAACCGACGCCGTTGGCCATTTGCCGTTCGCGCTCTCCGGCGGTGGCGAAGCGCTCGTGCTCGCCGACGCCGCCGGCCGGGTGGTCGATCGCGTGGCGTACGCGAGCCTCGACGAGGACGCGGCGCTGTCGCGGATCCCCGACGGCACAGGCACCTGGGAGCTCGTCAGCGCAGGCACGCCCGGTGCGCCCAACGCACGCCTCGGTCGAACGACCCTGCGGGTGCTGGCCCCGGGGACGGCTTGGTCCTGGAGCGTCGTTCCTCCGGTCGGTGACTGGTTCTCCGCCAGCTATGTGCCGTCCGCCGCTTGGACGACGAGCTTTGCCCCGATCGGCTACGGCGACGACCAGGCCTCGATGCCCGACGTGTCGGCCGGCTATCCGCTCGCGATGTGGGCGCGCGCCACGTTCGACATGCCCGCCTTCTCGGCCACGTCGGCGACGTTGTCGTTGCGCGTGGACGACGGCGCGATCGTGTGGATCGACGGGACCGAGGTGTTGCGCCTCAACCTGCCACCGGGTCCGATCAGCCCCGACACCCTCGCGACGGCCACGATCACCGGCGACGACGAGCGCACGTTCTTCCCCTCCCCGATCGACGCCGCGGTGTTGACGCCGGGGACGCACACGATCGCCGTGGAGTTCCACCAGGTCAGCCCGTCCTCGTCGGATCTCACGATGGACCTCTCGATCGACGCGGAAGCCTTGGTCGCGACGCCGTAGCTGCGCTCAGCGCCAGCGCACGCCGAGCACCTCGAACCGGCCGGACCGCCCCTTCCTCGCGTCGACCCAAGCCCGAGCCGTCGGGTAGACGAGGAAGAACAGGTGCACCGTCCAACGGTCGTGCCACCGCGCGAAATGCGTGGGGGCCGCAACCCATTTGTCGTCGTCCATCCCTCGATCCCGTGCACGCACGTGGCCGACGAGCCGAAGCCGGTGACGGGTCCCCGCCGCCGGCGTGAACCCCACCACGACGACGTCGAGCGGGTCGCCGTCCCCACCCCATTCTCCGACGATGCTCCCGTACGCGAACGGCGCGGGGACGGGCGAGACATAATCGAGCGTGCCGTCGGGATGACGCTTCTCCCGACCTCCTCGGGCGATCTCCACCTCGATGAGGACTTCGTCTCCCAAGGCCACCACCGACACCTCGCCGTGGCGCGTTAACCGGCCGCTTCGGGGGAGCGATGACGGGGCAGGACGAGGCACCCAAAAGCCGTCTCGCGCCGATCCGCGCGCGAACCGGCGGTGGCGTGGGTCACGCGCTCCTCGGGTCGACCGCGCTCGCCGTCGGTGGCCTCTGGGCGACCGCGTTTGCCGGTGCTTGGCTCGACCGACCGCCGATCCCGATGGTCCTCGTGCTCACGGGGTTGCCCCTCATCGCGCCCGTCCTGACAGCGGCGGCGTTCGCCTTCTGGACGCTGTTCCCCGATCACCGCCTCGGCGCGCCCGTGATGGCGGTCGCGGCGCTGGGTCCCCTGCTGTGGTGGGGGCCCGTGTGGGCGGGGCGACCCGGTGACGCACAGCCCGACGACGTGGTCGTCCTCGATTGGAACGTCCGACGGCTGTGGGGCGCACCCGGCGACGGGGGCGACCCGCTCGCCTGCGTCACCGACGCCGTGCGCGCCGCGGCAGCCGACGTGGTGGTGCTGCAAGAGGTCACGCCGCGCGACCTCGACCGCTTGTCGGACGCGCTGGGGCTGCGATGCGTGCACGGCACGTACCACCCGGACGACGACGACGACAGCGCCGGCATCGCCGTCTGCGCCGGGTCGGACCGCTGGACGCTGCGCGAGGGTGGGCCCACGCCCTACCCCGACGCCTCCGATTGGCGCTTCGTTCGCGCTGCCTTTGGTACCCCCGACGCCACCGCGTTCTCCGTCCTCGGCGTCCACCTTCACCCCTACCGCGTGCTGCACGACCCCCAGCGCGCGCTGGAACGCGCCGCCGACCGCGTCCCCGTCGTCGTCCCGAGCCAAGACGCACAGACGACCGACCTGCTCGAACAGTGGCTGGCGTTGCCCGAGCCCACCCTCGTCGCCGGCGACTTCAACAGCACGCGCGACACGCCGTTCCACGCGCGGCTGAGGCGACACCTGACCGACGTGCTCGAAGCCACCGGTGCGGGGTTTCCGGCCACCGTCGACCTGCTCGACGGCCTGCCGATCCGGATCGACTTCGTCTACGCTTCGCCGAAGATGGCGCCCGTGCAAGCGGCCGTCCTCGATGCGGGCTGCTCCGACCACCGCCCGATCCTCAGCCGGCTCCGGCCGCCCCCATCGACGCGGTAAGGTCACGTTGCGCCCTTGAACGGCGCGCAACGGTGCGCACCCTAAGGCGGTCGGGGTACCGTCCCCTTCGGAGATGCGTGGCCATGGCCGATCCCAAACACGCGGGCGATGCCCAACTGCTCGAAGCGACCAAGATCGAGAAGCCCAAGCGCTACAAGGTCCTGGTGTTCAACGACGACTACACCACGATGGAGTGCGTGGTGCACATCTTGCAGTCCGTGTTCCGGCACTCGCCGGCGGCCGCGCACCGCCTGATGGTCGCGATCCACCGCACCGGCGTCGGCGTGGCCGGCGTGTATGCGCGCGAGATCGCCGAGACCAAACTCGAACAAGCCACGGATATCGCCCGCAATCAGGGCTACCCCCTGCAGCTCGACCTGGAGGTCGAAGCATGATGACCGACGACTTGCGCCTCGCCCTGGGGACCGCCGCCGAGCGGGCCGCCGAGCGCCGCCACGCCTACCTCACCACCGAGCACCTGCTCCACGGCTTGCTGCATGACGACCGGGCGTCGGCGTGCATGGCCGCGTGCGGCGCCGACCTCGCCGCGTTGGAGGCCGCCGTCGACGCGGTCCTCGAGCGCCAAGAGACGCAGCCCTCCGACGCATCGATCGACGACGATCCTGTGCAGACCCCGGCGTTCAAGCGTGTTCTCGGCCGGGCCATCGCTCACGCCACCGCCCACAACCGGCTGCCGGTCGACGGCGGGCACGTGCTCGTGGCGCTGTTCGCCGAGGCGGAGTGCCAAGCGGTGCGGTTGCTGGAAAACGCGGGCGTCACCAAGCTCGGCGTGACCCAGTTTATCTCCCATGGCATCCGCGCGG
>JBJONI010000449.1:0-3732 GCA_046051915.1 Pseudomonadota bacterium | reverse complement strand
GCGCTCCCAGCGACCACCACGCTTGACTTCGACGAAGAACGTCGCGGAGGACTGCGGCACACTGCCGAACATCGCCCAGTGCTGGGACGTCCCGGCGGCCTGCGCGTAGGCACGCGACGGCGCCAGCATCACCTCGCGGGCCGCCATCCACGCTTGACCCCAACCCGCGACACCGGCGACGAAGGTCGCGCGTGAGACGGGTAGCCACGACGAAACAGCGGCGTAGTTCCGATCAAACCACTGTTGAACTTCGGGTTTGTCGAGGTCCGACGGCCTGACAGCAGCCTCTGGCAGGCCGAGCAGGGAGATCAACGCAAGGTGCGCCGCTACGCCCACCCCACGCCACGTGGCGCGATCCCAAGACAAGAAGACCGTCATGTTCCGTCCGTACCGCGCGCCGTTCGACGCGCAACCTCGTTCCTCGCGGCGCGGGACGCAGCGACGACGTTACGCGTGCCGCATGCACCTGCTCAGCCTATGGCTCCACCTCGCGACCGCGGCACCGCCCTGCGACGCTGACGGCGACGGCGCGCCCGCGTGGTCGTGCGGCGGCGAAGACTGCGACGATCAAGCACCCGACGCCTTCCCCGGAGCCGACGACGCCGATCGAGATGGGCGCGACCAAGACTGCGACGGGGTCGCCGACGATGGCCCCGGCATCGCGGATGCCGATGGAGACGGATGGGCCGCCGCCATCGACCCCGACGACGCCGACGCCCTGACCTGGCCCGGCGCGCCGGAGCGACCGGATGGCAGGGACAACGATGGCGACGGCGAGATCGACGAGGGCACAACCGGGTTCGACGACGACGGAGACGGCTGGGCGGAGACCGACGGGGACTGCGATGACACCAACCCCACCGTCTATCCGACCGCCCTGGACGTCCCGCTCGACGGGAGGGATCAGGATTGCGATGGCCAGCTCGCCGGCGAGGCGGTGGACCCCGACGGCGACGGGACGCTGGCAACCGCTGGAGATTGCGCGCCGGACGACGGAAGCATCGGGCCGGGCCGACCGGAGGCCCCCAACGGCGTCGACGACGACTGCGACGGGCGCATCGATGAGGGCACCGACGCCGTCGACGACGATGTCGACGGTTACACCGAGCGCGATGGCGATTGCCACGATGGCAGCGCCGACGTTCACCCGAGCGCCGCGGAGCGTCGAAACGGGGTCGACGACGACTGCGACCATACGATCGATGAGGGGACATCGCTCGGCGACGCGGACGGCGACGGTTGGACCGCGGCACAGGGCGACTGCGACGACGCGGCAGCGGAGGTGTTCGTCGGTGCCCCCGAGACCGCCAACGGCCGCGACGACGACTGCGATGGCGAGACCGACGAAGGTCTCTCCGACCTCGACGGAGACGGGTGGCGTATCGAGGACGGCGATTGCGACGACGCCGACGGATGGCGCCGCCCCGAAGCCCATGAGACATGCGACGGCCGCGACAACGACTGCGACGGCCTCCTCGACGAAGGATGTGAGGTCGCGGCCTACATCCCGCAAGCGGCGACCGGCTGCACAACCACGGCATCGAGCGGATACGGCCTCGCGGCGGTCGGCGCCGTACTCGCGGGGTGGCGCCGTCGGAGGACCCACCGTTGACCCATCCTAGCCTCGACACGCTCCGTGATGCGCTGCGCGTCGTGATCGACCCGGACCTGCACCGCGACATCGTCAGCCTCGGGTTCGTGACCGACCTCCACGTGGCCGACGGCGACGTCCGCGCCACGATCTCGCTCACGACCCCCGCTTGCCCGGCCAAGGAGTCGCTGCGTGCCCAAGCGACGGACGCGTTGCGTGCGGTCGAGGGGGTCCGTCACGTCGACGTGCGCATGACGGCAAGCACCCGCGCCAGCGTCGACTGGGCCGGGCCTATGGAGGCTTCGCTCGGGGGCGTCCGGCACCTGATCGCCATCGGCGCCGGCAAGGGTGGCGTCGGCAAGAGCTCGACGGCCGTCCTGCTCGCCGCTGCGCTCGCCCGCATGGGCGCACGGGTGGGTTTGCTCGACGCCGACCTCTACGGCCCCAGCCTCGGCCGCCTCGGCGGACCCGCCGGCACACCGAACCCCGATGGCGTCCACATCGTCAGCTTGGCGCACCACCTCACGCCGGAGCGCGCGAATGTCCTTCGCGGTCCCCGCGTGTCCGCGCTCCTCCAGCAGCTCCTCGTGAGCCATCCCTGGGGTGACCTTGACTACTTGTTGATCGATCTGCCCCCCGGCACCGGGGATGTCCCGATCGGCCTCGCCCAGTGGGTGCCCCTCAGTGGCGCGGTCCTCGTGACCACCGCGTCGGGGCTCGCCGTCGACGACACGAGACGGGCCGCAAGCCTCTTCGCGACGCTGTCGGTGCCCGTCCTTGGCGTGATCGAGACGATGAGCACGTTTCGTTGTGGCCACTGCGACACGTTGCACTCGCTGTTCGGCGAGGACCAAGCCTCGCAACTGGCGATGGCGATCGATGCGCCGTTGCTCGGTCAATGGCCGTACGATCCCCGCATGATCGACGCTGCCAACGCGGGCCGCTGGCCGGACGCCGTCAGTCCCGAGGTCACCCGGACCGCCGCCGCCCTCGCGGCACGGGTGAGCACATTGCACCACGACGCCGCATACACCCTCGAATGCGCCTGGGACGCCCTGCCGACCTCGGCACCGCCCACCCCCGTCGCGGCGACCGCGCAAGCCGCACCCCCACGGTTGGTCGGCGTCTGGCGGGAGGACGAGCGCACCCTCGGCCTTCGTTGGTCGGACGGCGCCGAGGACCTGTGGGACGTCGTCCGCCTCCGCCGCACGTGTCCGTGTGCCCGTTGCGTCGACGAGGACACCGGACGCCGAACGCTGCGCCGCGAGGACGTCGCCGACAACGTGCGTATCGAGGGCGTCGCGACGGTAGGACGCTACGCGCTGCTGCTCCGGTTCACCGACGGTCACGATACCGGACGCTATCGTTGGGATCGGCTCAAGCAGTCCTGAGGAGGTCTTGATGGGCGCGACCCGAGGCTTGCGAGCGACCCATGGGATCGTCGCTGTGGCAGCCGCCGCCGCCGTTGCTTGCGGCGCGCACGCACGCATCATGGTGGGTGACGCATTCGACGCTGCGCGTGCCGCGGCGCTCGCGACCCCTGAACCGCTCAACAGCGATTGGCAGCCCGACGTCCGGGTGCGTCTGAGCGGCGACGCCGTGGCCGAAGCGCTCACCCAAGCGCTCCGCGGACAAGCCTTCGAGAGGTCCTTCGACCTCAAACTCGCCACGCTCTCCCCTTCGCTGGCGGTGCAGCGGGTTCGGCTGGTCGACCCTGCCGCCGCAGGTGGGGGCCGGCTGGGCGTCGAGGTCCTGCTGGAGGGCGCGCTCGGGGTCGACGCGGGGCCGCTCGAGGGCCGGCCTGCGTTGTCGGTCCTCGCCGTCCTCGACACCCACCTCGACGTTGAGCGCACGGGCGAGACGTGGGCGGTGACGGCATCCACGCCGACGCTCCGGGGGCTGTACCCGCAACTTCGGAGTGAGATGGTCCGCGGTTTGGTCACGCCCGTCCTCGAGCGCCTCGGGGGCTGGGTGCTCGACCGCATGGGCGCCCCGGGCGCGTCGTGGCGTGTCGTCCGTCTCGGCGACCTCAGCCTGCCCCTCCGCGCCTTGCGCGTCGGCGTGTTCGACGGCACCGTCACGCTCGATGGACGCAGCGAGAGCCCGAGCTCCGCGGTCGCCGGGTTGCCGCCGCACCCCAA
>JBJONI010000448.1:0-3932 GCA_046051915.1 Pseudomonadota bacterium | reverse complement strand
TGCCGTCGCGGACGTGGCTGTCGCACAGCGCGGCGCCAAGGTGCGGGCACGCGTTGGGGGCCATCACGGGACCCGCCTCGTCCTTCCAAAGAACCCACTCCTGGCCGGCGAGGTCGATGCGGCGCGGCTTGGACGTGACGCGGCGGCTGGCGTCGACGACCACCCAGCCGCCACCTTCCCGCGCGCGCGCCCGGCCAAGGGCGCGTCCGATGAAGTCTTCGTCACATTGAACCCAGTCGGGGCGGCCCTTGCCTGGCAGCGTGTCGACATCGACCGCGGGTAGGGGACGTCCGATCTTGATCAGCGTCATCGGGGTGGCTCCGCGAGCGCCGGCGTCGGCGGCTCAGGCCGGTAGCGGCTGACCAAGCCCGCGCCGGTACCGACGAGGACGAGGCCGAGGACGAACGGCCAGCGGACCTCCCCCCACAGCCCTTGCTTGGTGGTGTTGACGAGCGCCGTGACGATCGGCGCCCCCCCGAAGACGAGGCCCATCACCACTGGGGGACGTCCCCCTGCGCCGTACGCGAGCAGCAACCCGAAGGCGCCGATGGCCCCGACGATGCCCGCGACCAAGCTCCAGGTGGCGCCGCCCGCGGGAAGGTCCCACGAGGCGCCCTTGGTCCACAGGTACAGGAGCGGTGCGAGGATCGCGACGAGGAAGTAGGCGACACCGACGAACAAGAAGGCCTTGATGCGTCCGTGCACGGGGTCGCCCATGCCCAACGCGCCGGCGTGCAGGAACACCCCATACAGGCCCCAACAAAGCACGGTTAAGGCCACGTAGCTCGGCCAACTGTTCATCCGTTCCTCACAGGTCGAGCGCGACAAGCTCGTCGGCGTCGCGCAGGTACAACGTTCCGTTGGAAAGCGCCGGCGACGTCCAACATGGACCCGAAAGGTCGCCCGCCCAGCCTGCGCGGACGTCCGGCCCCGTCGGGGCGTCGGCGATGAGGTGCACCCGGCAGTCTTCGCCGTAGACGATGGCGTGACCGTCGGCGGTGATCACCGAGCCGCGGCCGTAGCCCGTTGCCTCCCAAGCCACGGCACCGGTCGCGAGGTCGACCGCGGCGAACCGGTCCTCGTTGAAGCCGAGCAGCCGGTCTCCGAGGCGCACCGAGGTCGCCATGCGGTTCTTCATCGACTTGCTGCGCCACAGCTCTAGGGGCGCTTCGGCGACGCGGAACATCGCGCCGCCCACCCCGTAGCCAGACGCGACGAACAGGCGATCGCCGGGCAGGACGACGGGGGTCGCGGCGTTGACGTCGTAGGAGGTCCGCCACGGCAGGGACCAGAGAAGCGACCCGCTGTCGGGGGCCACCCCGAGCGGCCCCGTCGCCGTGAAGTGGACGACTTGAGTTTGTCCGCCGAGTTTGGTGAGGATGGGGCTGGCGTAGCCGGCCGAGGTTCCCGGTCGAGACCACAGGAGGCGACCGTCGGCGGCGTTGAGCGCGACGACACCGGCCGCGCCGCCGACATCGACGTGAATCCGGCCGTTCTCCACCAACGGGCTCCCCGCGTAGCCCCAGACCGGGCGCCCGCCGCCGAGGTCCTGCACGAGGTCCACAGACCACAGGCGCCGGCCCGTGGCCCGATCCAGCGCGACCAACTGTCCGGTCGCAGACGCGGCGATCACGCGGTCGGTCAGCACGGTGGGGGTTGTTCGCGGGCCGCTGTAGCCGCCGGGGTCGATCCAGGGGGCGTCGATGCGTGTCGTCCACAGTGTCCGGCCGTCGGCGGCCGTGATCGCCCGCACGTGGTCGCCGCTCGCGTCGGCGAACGCCGTGTAGGCGACGCCGCCCGCGACGGCGGTGGACGCGTACCCAAAGCCAAGGCGCGCACGCCATCGTACGCGCGGCGCGTCGGCGAGCCAGTCGCGTGAGATCCCGGTCTCCGAGGACGCCCCGTCCCGTGTCGGGCCGAGAAATTGGGGCCAGTCGGCCGCGACCAACGTGGGGGCGAGGACCAGCCATCCGAGTCGACGCATGCGCTCTCCTACGGGAAGGGTACGGCGGGGTTCGCGTCAGGTGGGCGGCGCGACGGGCCTGGACGTCAGCCGACTCAGGGGGGCGGCGGCGGTCCGAGGCGGGCGGCGATCTCGGCCACCTCGTGCACGGGCTTCCATCCCGCCCAACCGGGCTGCCAGACGTGGTGCTGGGCCGCAGGCTGCGCTGTCACCGCGGCGGCGACCTGTTCCGCGGTCCCTTGGCTTTGGCCGCTCGGGCCGCTGTAGTGGTACAGGGTCGCGGCGTTCGGCGGTGGCGGCGGGACGGCCCCCGGCGGCGGCGGCGGCGCGGCGGCCGGGGCACCTAGAGGGGTCCCTGGGGCGCCAGAGGTCATCTGGCCCATCATGCCCGCCATCATCTGGCCCATGCCGACGCCAACGCCCATGCCCATCGCCGCCCCACCGATGCCGGGGTTCGCGGCGGCGACGCCGAGTGCGTCGGCGGCTTGGATGCGCGCGTAGTTGTCGATGCCGCCGAGCATCCGCATCTTGCCGGCCTGGCGGAACGCCTCTTGGAGCTCCTCGGGCATGCTGATGTTGCCGACCGTGACGTCGGTCAGCGTGATGCCATATTGCGCCGAGAAGTTCCCCCCGATCGCCGCGAGGACGGTGTCGCCGAGCTCACCGGCGTTGGTGTTGAGCTGTGCGAGGGGGCGCCCGGACTTGCCGATCGCACCGGTGATCGCAGGGACGATCTTCTTCTTGAGCTGTCCTCCGATCTCCTCGACCGTGAAGTGCCCGTCGGTGCCGACGACATTGCGGAGGAACACGGCGGGATCGGTGACGCGGAAGGCGTAGCTCCCGAATGCGCGCAGCTCGACGTCACCGTACTTCGGGTCCTCGAAGATGAACGGCGCCTGCGTTCCCCAGCCCTGATCTTGGAAGATCTTGGTGTTGATGAACAGGATGTCGCCCTTGTAGGGCGTCTGCATCGCGTAAGCGATGCTTTGGAAGAAGCTGAGGATCGGCGTGTTGGGCGTGTTGAGGGTGTACGTGCCCGGCGCGAACACCTCGCTCATCCGCCCTTCTGCGACGAAGATCGCGGCTTGCCCCTCGCGCACGATCACCTTGCTGTTGTCGGTGATCGCTTGGTCATGGATGGGGAAGCGCCACAGCACGGTGTCGTTGCTGCTGTCGAGCCACTCGATGACGTCGAGGAACTGGGCCGCTGCCTGGCCCGTGATGCGATCCCAAATGCCCATGACGACCTCCACGCGCGATAGTGTAAGCCAGCATGGCCGGTCGGCCAGCCGCAATCGGAGGATGTGACGGTGGCCTGGACCGACGCCGCGACGCTCGATCCGCCGGGCGGGCTGTGGGAGCAGCCGGCCTACGTGCGCGTGGAACGGCCCGATTACCCCGGCGCCGTGGCGCGTTCGGCCACCGGCGCCGTCTTGGACGCGCCACCGACGGATGGGACCCCTTGGACGTACGAGCCTGAGGTCCGGCTCGACGGCGTGGGTTGGTCGTCCGAGGACGCCGTCGATGCGCTTGGCGCGCGCTCGTGGCATGCCGCGGGGATCCGCGGTGCGGGCGTGCGCGTCGCGGTTTTTGACGTCGGCTGGTTTGGGGCGGGCCTCGACCCTCAAGGGTTTGTGCCCACCGGAACGTGGGACTGCTTCCTGCATCCCGGGTGTGAGGCACCGCTCGACCCGATTCGGCCGAGCACCGGCGGCGCAGACGGCAGCCACGGCGTCGCGTGCGCCGAGATCATCGCCGCCGTCGCCCCGGAGGCCGAGGTCCACCTCGTTCGGGTTCAAGGGCTGACGTCGTTTGAGAACGCGGTCGATTGGGCGATTCGTCACGAGGTCGACATCATCAGCATGTCGCTCAGCTTCTTCAACTCTTCGTTCTACGACGGGCGGGGGCCCTTCGCGCCGCTGGTCCAGCGCCTCGTCGATCACGACATCCTGCTGGTCGCCTCTGCGGG
>JBJONI010000447.1:0-5669 GCA_046051915.1 Pseudomonadota bacterium | reverse complement strand
GCGGTGTCGACACCGATGCGCCACGCGTCGAGACCGTCGCGCTCAGCCTCGATTGGTCGACCGGCGTGGTCGTCGACACCGACTGTGCCGACCGCATCGACACCGCTTGGGTCGCGGACATCGTGGCTGCCCTCGACGGCGTCACGTGGAAGCACGACCTGTTCCTCGCGCTCCTGCCCCCGTACAAGGCCGACCTGCTTGCCGCCGGCACGTACAGTGAGGCGGACCTCGCGCGGTACACCAGCAGCGCGTTCCGGGGCAGCCTCGCCGCCGCCATCGCGAAACCGGCCTACTTCGAAGCGTTGACGGCCGCTTATGCCATCGACACCGCAGGCGTCGTCCAAGTGGACGCCGGCGCGCCGATCGGGATCCCGCAGGCCGAGATGTTCCTCAATGGTCGTCCAGGGCCCGCTTGGTACAGCACCCAAGTGTTTGTCGACACCGCGACCATCGGCCTGATGCTCGGCGCCGCGGGCGAGACGCCTGCCGACACCGCGACGGGCGGTGGCGGTGGCGGTGGCGGTGGCGGTGGGACCCCAGGTCCGGGGACCGGCCCCGGGGCGGGCACCACCCCTTGATCGAACGGAGCGTGCCCTGCGGTGATGCGCCCTACTGGGACGTGATCCGCTTTTGCGAACCCATCGACGCGGGCGACGGCAACGCTTGGACGGCCTACCCGTCGCACGAAGACCCGTACTACACGTTCCAGGTCGCCGTCTCCGTGACGGTGACCTCGAACGACGGGACCCGGTGGAGCTTCGACTTCGAGACCGGGCTGCACCGCGAGGACGATCCCACCGAGCGGGACCGGTTCCGCGCCGACATCACCGCGGCCGTCCAGCGTCGCTGGCGTTCGGGACAACGCGGCGACGCCTAGCGTCAGAACGTCTCTGAGACGCCTGCGCTCACCACGCAAGCATTCACGTCGAACGCCCACAGTTGGATGTTTCGCCCTGCGACCGTGCGTGGGACCCACATGCTGATCTGGGCGCGCCCCGCGCTGTCGGCGTACGTGTAGCCGAGGTAGCGCGCACCGCCGACCGGAACCGTGCCCGCACATCCGGGGACGGCGGTCGTGCCTGCCTGAAAGCCGGCCAGAATCCCCACGGTTGCCCCCGGCGCCGCGCCCGTGATCGAGAACGTGTTGCCCCGACCGGCGACACCCGGGGAGACGCCTGCGAACACGAGGTTGCTCAGCGGTTGCGGCACGGGGGGCGGCGCGACAGGGGCCGTGTGGGTGATGCCATCGACCGCCGACCAGAGCCCGGCGTCACCGTCGTCGTAGGTCAAGGCCCAAAAGCCCACGCCCTGCAAGCCTTCGTCGACCGCGTATTGGACGCGCTCCGCGACGGCGTCGGCGTCGTCGACCCACGTCTGGTTCGTCGACGATGGGAAGGTGTAGGGGCTCCGGCTCGTCGCGTCGAAGTTGCGACCGTACGACGCGAAGCGTCCAAGGCCCGATGAGAACGTCACCGAGCTCCCGTTCGACGTCTTCGTTCCCGGGATCCCCGTGCCCGTGCTCGGCCAGTCGATCCCATACAGCGGAAGGCCCAGCGTGATCTTGGCGTTCGGCGCACCGTAGTTGCGGTAGTCGTTGACCGTCCAGTCCAGGCTGTGGACCGCCCAAGGTGCCCCACCGTACAACGGTGCGACGGGGCCCGGGTTGCCCCCGGACCAGTGGTAGTTGTAGCCCATGATGAACAAGCCGTCGGCGAGCCCGGCGAGCGCGGCATAGTCGAACGCCCCGTTCCAGTCGACCGGTGGCGTGGCGATCCACAGCTCGGGCACCCGCCCACGAAGCTCCTGGATGAACGCCACGAAATCTGCTCGACGGGCCGAATCCAAGCCCTCGAAGTCGACGTTGACGCCGTGACCGCCGTACTGGTTCATCAACGCGACGATGTTGTTGATCGCGGCCGTGCGCAGCGCGGGGTTGGGCAACACGACGTTGTTCACGCTGTCGGAGAACGAGGTCACCGTCATGTGGATGCGAACACCCCACGGCTGCGCGAGCTGCAGGGCCGTGGCTGCGTTGCCTGTCCAGCGTTGCTGCTCCGTGAGGTTTCCTGCCGTGTCGAGCCCCACGCTGAACAACGCGAGGTGCGTGAGCTGGTCCCAGGCCAGCGTGTCGAGGGGGTCGCCCCAGTAGGGGTAGTAGCCGTAGACGACCACATCCGGCGTGTCCCCTGGGCTGCGCAAGACCGGAGGCGGCGGGACGACGTGGTCGGGGAGTGCGCTGAGCGCCGGGTCGGCGACCGCGTCGGCGTGCGGCGAAACCGCCAAGTCGTCCATCACGCCTTCACAGGCGGCCAAGGCTGCAAAACCGAGGAAGGTATGCAAACGCATCGTAGACCCCGTCGGCGCCGCGGAGACAAGGGTTGACGCGCCCGCACGACGTCCCCGTCTTAACGCAAAACCGAGCAACCGGCGACCGGTCGCCTGCAAACGTTCGCCTCGGAGGCGCGATGCGTCGGGTGGCCGTGGTCGGCGCCGGGTTCGGGGGTCTGGGCGCCGCGCTGTACCGCGCCGAAGCGGGCGATGAGGTGGTCCTGTTCGAGGCCCTGCGCGTGCCTGGCGGCTGCGCCTCGAGCTTCGTCCGAGGCGGCGTGCGGTTCGACGCGGGCGCCACCCTCACCGCCGGTCTCGCGCCCGACGGCGTGTTCACGCGCCGGTTGGCACGTCACGGCCTGCAGGTCGCGCTCGAACCCGAAGACGGCCTCACGGTGCAGACGTCCGCGGGGGCTTTCCGCCCCGCCCACGACCGCAGGGCCTGGGTGGACCACCTCTGCGACCTCCTCCCGGACCGGGCTCCCGGTGTCCGCGCCTGGTGCGCGGCCCAAGCCCGCATCGCCGACGCCCTGTGGCCCCTGTTCCACGACCCCGACCTGTTGCCTCCAGTCAACGGGGCTTGGTACAGGCACATCCCCCGGCTGCCGTCGTACGCGGCGCTGCTACCGTGGGTGTCGCGCTCCCTTGGCGCGATGCTCCGGCACCACGGCCTGCACGACGCCGCACCGTTGCGCAGGATCGTCGACGGCCTGTGCCAGATCACGGTGCAGAGCGGCGCGGACGAGGTCGACGCGATCACAGCCTGCGCGGCGATCGACTATGGCTGGCGCGGGGTCGGAGCCCCCGTCGGCGGCATGGGCACCCTCGCGGAGGGCCTCGCCGAAGCATGCCGCCGCGCGGGCGCCGAGGTGCGGCTGGCCGACCGCGTGCTTCGCCTCACGCGCGCCCCGACGGGCTGGGAGGTCGTTCGTCGAAGCGGGTCGTCGGTGTTCGACGTGGTCGTCCTCAACCTGCTGCCGCACGACGCCGACAGGCTCCTCGGCCGCCCCCCAGCCCGCTCGGTCCCCGACGGCTGGGGTGCGGCGATGCACTACCTCGCCGTGCGCGACGCCCCCGCTTGGTCGGCCTCCCCTCGACACGCCATCCTGGCCGACGACCTCTCGTCGAAGCCGACCCACGGCCACCAGGTCTTCGCCTCGCTGGCGGCGCGCACGCCGATGGCCGGCTCCGAGGGCCTCCGCGCCCTGACGCTGTCGACCCACCTCGAAGCCGACGCCAGCGTCGCCACCGTCGAGGAGGTCCAGGCGCGGATGCTCGCGACCCTGCGGACACGGTGGCCCGAGGTCGCCGACGCGATCGAGGCGGATCACCCGGCGTCGCCCCGGACGTTCACCCGGTTCGTGCGACGCACCGGAGGCTATGTCGGCGGCCCCATCCGTCGGCCGACGTGGCGCGTCGCGCTCGACGCCTTCCCTGCGCCGATCGCACCGGGTGCTTGGCGCGTTGGCGACAGCGGATTTCCGGGCCAGAGCACGCTCGCCACGTTCCTCGGCGGTGAACGGGTTGCCGCCGCCCTCGGTGGCCCGCGCCGCTGAGCGATGCGTGCACGCGCGCACAAAACTCCGTACGATCCGCGTCCATCCAGCACTCGGCACGGCGCGTCACGAACCTCTGTGCAGGCGCCTCTCACCGGGGCTACCCTTCGCGCGTGGGGGGAGCGCGATGGCACGCGGCATCGGATGGGTTGCGCTGACGTGGATGGCTTGCAACGGAGACGGCGCGGGAAAGGCGCCCGATTCCACCGACACCGGCGACACGACCGGCCCCGACAACGGCGGTGAGCCCGTGTTGATCGTCGGCGCCGGCCCCGCTGGCCTCGCGGCCGCGCGGGCGCTGGAGGCCAACGGCATCGACGCCGTGATCCTCGAGGCCCGCGAACGGGTCGGTGGACGCGTCAACACGGGGACTGTCGGCGGGGTGACCACCGATCTGGGCGCATCGTGGGTCCACGGCGTCACCGGCAACCCGATCGTCACCTTTGGCGAAGCCAAGGGCGCCACCTTCCGGCCCGACGACGACGGCAAGGTCGCTGTGTGGGACGAGGGCACCGGGTGGTTGGAGCGCCGCGACGCCGGGCTTCTCGCGGTCGCCGCCCTCAACTTCGCGCGATCGGCTGACGACCTCCGCGCGGAGCTCGGCGAGGGGCAGAGCGTCGGCACCGCGATCGACCGGTGGGTGAGCAACGTCAGCGCCGCCCTCCCCGACACGGCGACCCAAGAGATCCGCGACGCGCTCGCCCGCCGCAACCGCTACTTCGCACGCTGGTTCGCCGAGGACGCTTATGCCGGGAACGCCGACCTCCAGTCTCTCGACTGGTTCTACGAAGACCTGTCCTTGCCCGGCGGCGACGCGATCCCGCAAGGCGGCTACAGCACCGTGATCGACGCGATGGCAGCCGGCCTTGAGATCCGTCTCGGTGAGCCCGTGACCGACATTGCCTGGGGCGACAGCGGCGTCACCGTGACCACGGAGGCGGGCACCTACACCGGCCGCGACGTCATCGTCACCGTGCCCTTGGGCGTGCTCAAGGCGGGAACGATCGCGTTCGATCCCGCGCTACCCGCTGAGAAGCAGGATGCGATCGACCGCCTCGGGTTCGGCAACTACGAGAAGGTGATCCTCAACTTCGACACCAACTTCTGGAGCGCGCAGGGCGACGAGATCTGGCAGATCAGCCTCGCCGCCTCGCCCTTCCCGTACGCCGTCGACCTCACGCGGTTCAGCGGTCAGCCACAGCTCGCGTTCCTCTCCGGCGGTGCGGGCGGCGGCCGCGTCGGGGCGCTCGGGACGACGGCCGTTGACCAAGCGATGGACGTGTTGCGAAAGCTGTATGGCGCAGGAATCCCCGAGCCGACGGCGAGCAAGGTGACGGATTGGAAGGGCGACCCGTGGGCGCGAGGTTCGTACAGCTTCGTCGCCGTCGGCTCGTCGAAGCAGGACATGATCGAGTTGGCCCGCAACGAGGGCCGCCTGCACTTCGCCGGCGAGCACACCTACTACGACTTCCACACGACCGTGCACGGCGCGATGCTCAGCGGCTTGCGCGAAGCGAGCAAGATCGTTGGCAGCAACATCACCGAGGTCCCGACCGATCTGACGCCCTAGGGCGCGCTCACACCAGCGGCACCCAGCATCGGCGGGGGCGTCGCGGCGTCTGAGGGAGCGTGACCGTTCGCACCGGCGCCCCTTGGGCCGCAGTCCAGTCGACGGCCACACCGCGCGTCCACAACGTCGCCAACGACAGGCGCCATGCCGCAGGTCCGAGGTCGCGGGCCCACGCGGGGATGTACGTCACCCCGGACGCACCGAGCGTCCGCCTC
>JBJONI010000446.1:0-8759 GCA_046051915.1 Pseudomonadota bacterium | reverse complement strand
GCCGATCGACCATGTCGTCGCGCCCAGTTTTGCAGAGGACGCCCCGGCGGAGGTCGTCAGCCAGATCCCCGACGGCAAGATGGGCCTCGACATCGGTCCGGCCACCGTCCGTTCGTGGGAGACGCTGCTCCGTGGCTGCCGCACGCTGTTCTGGAACGGCCCCCTGGGCGTGTTCGAGTGGCCTGCGTTCTCGAACGGGACGCGCGCGATCGCCGAGGCGTTCGCGAATGCTCCCGGATTCACGATCATCGGCGGCGGGGATTCCGCAGCGGCGGCAGCGAAGTTCGGCGTGCAAGAACGCATCGACCACGTCTCAACGGGCGGCGGCGCGAGCCTCGAGTTCCTCCGCGACGGAGACCTGATTGGCTTGACGCCGTTGCGGAAGAAGCGGTGAGCCGCGCGAGGATCGTCGCGGGGAACTTCAAGCTGCACCTGGCGCCGGCAGCGACGCAGGCGCTGGTGACCGCCATCGCGGCACCGCCGGTCGCCACCCGCGTGCGCCTCGTCGTGTTCCCGACCGCCCTCTCGATCGCCGCCGCGCTCGACGCGGCCGAAGACCGTGTCGATGTCGGGGTCCAATGGGTCGCACCGACGCCCTCCGGCGCCTTCACGGGCACGAACAGCGCCGCGCTGGCGGCGTCGATGGGCGTCCGATGGGCGCTCGTCGGGCATTCCGAAGTCCGCCGGGATCTTGGCGAGACGGATGCTCGTTGCGCGGCGAGCTTGTTGGCTGCGCTCGACGCGGGCCTTCGACCCCTGCTGTGCGTTGGGGAGACGCTCGCGGAACGTGACGCCGGCGCGCTGGAAGCGGTGCTGAGCGCCCAACTGCGAACGGCGCTCGACGCTGTCCCGGGCGCCGCCTGGCCGGACGTCGCGATCGCCTACGAACCCGTTTGGGCGATCGGCACCGGCGTTGTCGCGAGCCCCGAACAAGCGCAAGCAGCGCACGCCTACGTTCGCGCAACCCTCGCCGCGGCGTACGGCGAAGCGGTGGCCGCGTGTGTGCCGATCCTCTACGGCGGTTCGGTGACCCCCGAGAACGCCGCCACGCTGATGGCGCTCCCCGACGTCGACGGCGTGTTGGTCGGAGGCGCGAGCCTCGACGCCGCGAAGTTCCGCGCGATCGCGAGCGCGGCGGTTTAGGGCGCCGACACCCGCACGGCGTCGGTCGCGGGTGGCCCGAGTCCTTCGCCGTCATCGGCTTGTACGGCGCACGCCCACACCTCACCAGCCACCGTCGTCCCCGCCGGCACGGTGTCCTCCGCGGCGCCGGGCGGCGTCCAAGCGACCCCGTCGCGCGTCCAAGCCACGACGTAGCTGAGGACGTCGCCCGCAGCACGCACACCATCGCCTCGCCGGGGGTGGGGTCGATCGGCTCGATCACCGCTTCCGGTGGCCCTGGGAGCGCGTTGCCGATGCTCACCTCCAGCGAGGAGGCCGACGTGGACGCGAGTCCGTCGGACACCTCCACCCACACATGTACGAGATCCCCCCGGTGGAACGCGCCATTCAGTCCGAGCAGCGTCGAACCAGGGCCATCCGCGACGACCACCCCGTTCACGGACCACACGTACCGCCACGTCAGCGGCTGCCGGTTGACGTCGCCACCGTTCGCGACGGCGACCAGCAAGCTGTCGGACCGCGGAGCCTGCGGTGCGATGGTCACCGAGGTCAGCGAGGGCGGCGTGTTGCGGACCGAAGCCTCCGCGGTCGCGACGGCCGTCGCGCCCGTGGGATCGACGGCGACCACTTCGCACCGCAGCGTCGATCCCGGCGGCTCGCGGTCGGTGACGACGAACCGCACGCCCTGAGCCAGGGGCACCCCGTCGCGGGACCAAGCGACGTACACCGCAGGCTCCTCTCGGTCGCGATCGACGACGCGGTAGCTGCACGTGACCGCCTCACCCACCGCAGGCTCCGCGGGCGTCACCGCGACGTCGTAGAGCTGCGGCGCCGCATTCGCCACGACGACCGATGCGCCCACCTCGGGCCCCACGTCGAGACCGTCGAACCCAAACGCCGCGCAACCGACCACGTCGCCTGCACGAAAATTCCCGTCAAAAGTAGGACCAAAGCCAGCCGTCGCACCATTGACCGTCCAGCGCAGCGTCACGTCGACCGCGTCGCCATCGTCGTCGTCGACCCCGAGGACCTCGCATCCGAGGGTGTCACCTGCTCGGGGCGCGCCCGCGCCGATGGTGACGCCCAGGACGCGGGGGGGCGCGTTGCCGACCTCGACGTCGGCGGAGAGCGGGGCCGTCGCCCCGGCGTCGTCGCGCGCCGTCGCCTCGCATCGCAAGGGCGCACCTCGGACTTCTCCCGCCGTACCGACGCGGTAGAACGGCCCCTCGCCCACCAGAGTGTCCCCGACGTACCAAGAAAAAGAAACCCAGGCGTCGCCGTCGAGGTCTCGCAGCGCGGCGCTACAGACCACGCCCTCATCCACGCGGACCTCGATCGGCGTCACGCCCACATCGTCGAGACTCGGCACATGGTTCACGACATCGACAATCACGGAGGCCGCCTCACTCTGGTGAAACCCATCCGTCGCCACGATCCGAACGAGCCACCGCTGACCGCTCTCCGTCAACGACGCGTCCACGAAGTTGATGCCGGTCGCGACCTCCGACCCATCGAGTGACCAGGACCACAGCAAGGTTACGGCACCGCCTTCGGGGTCGACGCCGACGTCGCCGACGCGGGGTGACAACGAGACCTCCGTCGTCACCTGCGTCATCGGGGCCTCGTCAAAACGCGGCGTCGACGGAGGCTGGTTGGCGAACACGCGAACAGCCTGCTGCGTCGACAGCCCCGAGGGGTCGGTGACGGTCGTGGTCACCACATGCCAACCGGGCGTCAGGCCGGGGAGAATCACGGCTGTGGCGCCGTCAGAACCCGGGGTCGCAACGGCGAGGAGGCCATCCCGGTCCGATGTCCAGCGGACCGCAAGCGTGGTTGCCTGCGTCTCCGCATCCCCCACAACGACGAAGGCCGGCACCTGGCCGCCCGCGAGGACGACGTCGCCGTCCGACGGACCGACGCCGGTGAGCCATGGCGGCGAGCCGACTTCGAACACGCGGCGTGCGACGCAACGGGCGCCCTCCGCGTCGTCCACTTGCCATGTGACAACGTGCAAGCCGGGGGTCAGCGGAACCCCGACCCCGATCAACGTCCCAGCGGCATCGAGCGGACCCTCCGCCAAGACGCCATCGCGGTCGCTCGTCCATCGGCCCCACAAGTCGGGGCCGGCGTCCTCGGGGTCGGTCCCGTACGCTTCGAGCTGCTGCGAGGCCCCGGCCGTCCAAACGTCGCCTTCCGCGGGCCCGATCCATCCGCACGAGGGCGATACGTTCGGGGGGCGGACGTGGACCGTCGCCGACACCGCGCTGGCGCCGCCCACCCGGTCGGTGACGACGGCCGTGATGTCGTGCCAGCCCTCGGAGAGCGGCACCGAAAGGCGCGCGACGCCGTCCTCCAAACGGGGTGCGGCCGCCCCCAAGTCGCCCTGTGGATCGCTCGTCCACACCACCACCAGCCCGTCCACGCCATCCTCGGCGTCGTCAACAACGACCTCCAAGCCCACGGGCCCGTCACCAAAAAGCGCGTCCTCAGCGGCGGGAGCCCGCCATGCGATCGATGGCCGTGCGTTGGGCGCGACCGCAAAGCGTTGACGCAACACCGCCGCTGCCCCGCCGTCGTCGCGAACCTCCAGCCTCACGTCGGCGAGTCCGGCCGGGACGACGGCTTCGCATCCAGCCTCCCCGTCCTCCACACGGGCGTCGGGGCAAACCGGCGCCTCGTTCAGAAACCACCGGAGCTCGCTGGCGTCCGCGTCGCCGTCGGCGTCCGACACCGCGACCCGCCAGCGGGCCTGCCGCCCCTCGGGCAGGGTGTCGCCCGGATCCGGTGCGAGCCAGACCAGCTCCGGCGGTGCATTCCTCGCCGCGATCGAGGTCGTACCTCCGCAAGCCACGAGCCACATCGCGATCAGCATGCGGCCTCCGCCACGGCGGCGATCGCCACCGCCGGCGGGACCGCCCCGAGCCGCTCCGCCACGGACCAAGGCGTCGCCGGATCGATCCACGGCAGCACGTCGTCCTGCGCGAGAAGCCACGGCATGCGGCTGTGCAACGCCTGCAGGGGTCCCTCGCTCGGCTGGGTGATCACAGTCACCGACGCGCGGACCACACCGCCGGCATCGCGGTGGGCGTCCCACAAGCCCGCCAACCACAGGTAGTCTCCGATGACCGGTCGCACGGCATGCCGGGTCTTGCGGGCCGACGCCTTCGCGCCCACCGCAGCTTGCCATTCATAGAAGCCGCTGACCGCCACGACGGCGCGGCGCTCCGCCACCAGCCCCCGAAAGCTCGGCGCGTCCGACAGGGTCTCGCGTCGGGCGTTGAACGTCTGGTTCGGCGGTCGGGCGTCGCGCCACCAGCGCGGAACCAGGCCCCACCGCATCCCCGTCAGGACGGGCCCACGGCTCCCCACCGCCGCCACAGGCACCGTCACCGTCGGCGGCAGGTCCGCCCGGGGCAGGCCCGTCGCCTTCCCGTCGTGCAACAGGCCGAGGACGGCCGCAATGGCGTCGCCGTCGGTGCTGAGGAAGACGCGTCCACACATGCGGAGACGCTACCACGAACTGTCCGCCACCCGCGCGGGCCACCCGGTAGGAGGCTCGCATGTTGCCCTGCCCTGACGACCTCCACCCCGAAGACCGCGCCGTCGCTCTCCCGCTGCGTGAGGACGGCTCTCTCGATCTCCACGCCTGGACCTCGTTCCTCGCGCTGATGCGTACCGTCGCCCGGTGTTTGGGCGCCGATCCCGACGCGGGCGTCAACCTTCGTCGCGACCCCCTCTATGGCTGGCACCTCGATGTCGGCCCGTCGCACCTGTTGATCGCTTCGGTGCCTGCGGTCGGCGCGCGTCTCGTGGTCCGCGAGGCGGGGGCGGAGCCCGACACGCCGAGCGGTCGCCGCCGCGCGCTCGTCCGCATCTGGCGTGCCCTGCGATCCACGACGGCGGTTGCGGAGGGTTACCAAGGCGCGATGAGGTCGTCATGACGCCGAGGCTCTCGCTGCACCCTGTCGTCGCCCTCGCGCTTGCCGCCTCGATCGCGTGTGGCGGGCGCGAGGCGACCAAGAAGTCCTCGGACGCCGCGAGCGTCCGACGAGCGCCCAAAGAAGCGACGCCGGCCGCGACGCAGGCGCCGACCGCGGCGCCACGAACGGTGGTGTTGTTCGTCCTCGACACGGTGCGTGCCGACCACTTGCACCTGTGCGGCTACGAACGACCGACCTCGACGTTCCTTGAAAAGGTCGCCGCCCGCGGTGCCGCGCTCAGTTGCCGGGCGGTCGCGCCGGGGACCTGGACGCTACCAAGCCACGCCTCCTACTTCACGGGGTCCAGCCCCACCGAGCACCACCTGCTCAACAAGGGCCTTCCCCTCGACGCCGGGTTCGAGACCCTCGCCGAGATTTACGGGGCGGCCGGGTACGCCACGGTGCTGGTCTCCGCGAACCCCACGCTGAGCCGTGAGTCGGGCGTGTGGCAGGGGTTCCGCATCGCGAACGTGGCGCGAGGCGTCTCCGGGGAGTTCCGTGGCGCAGGCTTGGTCGCGGAGGTCCGCGAGGCCCTGCGGGGATTGCCGCGCGACGGCAACCTGTTCTTGGTGGTCAACCTGTTCGACGCCCACGAGCCGTACCCCGAGGTGCCCAAGGGCGTCGGTTGGGTGCCGCCGCAGCCGCAGATGCGGATCTCGGCCAAGGTCGTCGACCCTGACCACCCCGCCCGTGCCTTCGCGCGCGGGGAGCTCACCCCCGAGCGCACCGAGACCTTCCTTCAGAACGTGCGAAACGGCTATGACTACGGCGTCGCGCAGGCCGACCGGACCGCCGCGCGGGTGTGGGAGGCGTTGGAAGAGGACGGCTGGTTGCGCGACGGGTTCCGCCTCGCGATCACCAGCGATCACGGGGAACACTTGGGCGAACACCAGCTCGTCGGTCACGATGGGCCACCGTGGGACGCCGTGGCGCGCGTGTTCACGCTGTTCTACGACAGCCAACTCCCGGAGCAACCGACGTTCCCGGACCCGCTGCCGAACCGCACCATCTTCCACCTGATGCGCGACGGTCGGCTCCCCGACCCGATGCCCGCGGCCGCATCGGCGTCCGTCGCGTTCACGGATTTCGACGATCGCGCGCGCGCCGACGGCATCGGGCTGTGGCGCAGCCCGTCCGACAAGGTCCTGTGGACCGATCAAGGAGCCGTACGCTTCGACCCCGTCGCCGACCCCCTCGAACGGGCTCCTGTCGTCGTCCCACCCGACGATGCGATCCAAAGCGAGCTCATGCAGCAACGCGCGGCGTTGGACGCCACCAAGGAAGTGCTTCGCGCCAACGGTGCCGATCCCGCCATGATGCAGACGCTTCAGGCCATCGGCTACGTCCAGTAGAGACGCGCGACGAGGTCTGGTCGGCCGGCGGCCTGTGCTGGATGAGGAGCCAGCCGCGGGCTACCTCCCCGCCTTCGCGCGGAGAAGCACCATGTCGCAGCAGTTCATCATGCAGATGCAAGGCGTCAGCAAGACGCTCGGGAACGGCAAGGAGATCCTGAAGGGGATCTGGCTGTCGTTCTATCCGGGCGCCAAGATCGGTGTCGTTGGACCCAACGGCGCCGGCAAGTCGACGCTGCTCAAGATCATGGCTGGGATCGACCAAGACTTCGACGGCAAGCTGTGGCACGACCCGTCCAAGACGGTCGGCTACCTCCCGCAGGAACCGCAACTCGACGCCGGCCTCGACGTTCGTGGCAACATCGAGCTTGGCCTCAAGGTCCAGCGCGACCTGCTCGCTCGTTTCGAGGCCGTCAGCATGGCGATGGGCGACGAGGACGCCGACTTCGACAAGTTGCTGGAGGAACAAGCCAACCTGCAAGAGCAGATCGAGGCGGTGGACGCTTGGAACATCGACCGGACCATCGACATCGCGATGGATGCGCTGCGGGTCCCCGACGGCGACGCCGACGTGAGCAAGCTCTCGGGCGGTGAGAAGCGCCGGGTTGCGCTGTGCCGTCTGCTGCTGGAGAAGCCTGACCTGCTCCTGCTCGACGAGCCGACGAACCACCTCGACGCGGAGAGCGTCGCCTGGCTGGAGCGCGCGTTGCGCGAGTACCACGGGACGGTCATCGTGGTGACCCACGACCGCTACTTCCTCGACAACGTGACCCGGTGGATCCTCGAGCTCGAAGCTGGAAAGGGCTTGCCGTTCGAGGGGAACTACTCGGAATGGCTGGAGCAAAAGCGCAAGCAGCTCGAACAGGAGAAGCGCAACGCCGAGCGCCAGGACGCGCTCGCCCGCGAGCTCGAGTGGGTCAAGCTCGGGCAGGGCAAGCGACGCGACCGCACCAAGGCGCGCCTCAAGCAGTACGAGCAGCTCCTCGTCGACTCCCAGACGGGATCCGAGCGCAAGAAGAACGAGATCGTGCTGCCGCCTGCCCCTCGCCTCGGCGAAGTGGTGGTTCGCTTCGAGGGTGTCAGCAAGGGGTTCGAGGACCGACAGCTCTTCGAAAACCTCACTTTCGACCTCCCTCGCGGCGGCATCGTCGGCATCATCGGCCCCAACGGTGCCGGCAAGACGACGCTGTTCAAGATGATCGTCGGCCAAGAGACGCCCGACGGCGGCGCGGTCACGCTGGGCGACACGGTCAAGCTCGCCTACGTCGACCAGTCCCGGGACGACCTCAAGAACGACAAGAGCGTGTGGGAGAACATCAGCGGCGGCAACGACCTGCTCAAGATCGGCCACCGTGAGTTGAACAGCCGCGCGTACTGCTCGACGTTCGGGTTCCGCGGCGCAGGCCAACAGCAAGCGGTCGGCACGCTGTCCGGCGGTGAGCGCAACCGCGTCCACCTCGCCAAGCTGCTGCAGACCGGTGGCAACCTGCTCCTCCTCGACGAGCCCAGCAACGACCTCGACGTTGACACCCTGCGCGCGCTCGAGGAGGCGCTGGAGGACTTCGCTGGTTGCGCCGTCATCATCAGCCACGACCGCTGGTTCCTCGACCGCCTCGCAACGCACATCCTCGCGTTCGAGGGCGACAGCCAGGTCACCTGGTTCGAGGGCAACTACGAGGCCTACGAGGCGGACCGCAAGAAGCGGCTCGGGATCGACGCCGACCAACCGCGCCGGATCAAGTACCGTCCCCTTCAGCGGGCCTAGGCATGCTCGTTCGCGGGACGCCGTCGCTCGCCGGCACCTTGTTCGTCCGCGGTACCGGCCTCGCCGCGATCGCACCCGCGGTCGTCGGGTACGGCCTGTTCGCGGAGGCCGTGGTGCGGGCCCGTGCGCCGCTTGGGCTCGACGGGTGGAGCCTCACGCCTGTCCCGTTCCAACTGATCGGCGTCGCGATCTCGATCTTCCTCGGGTTCCGGAACGCCGCCTGCTACGAACGTTGGTGGGAGGCGCGAAAACTCTGGGGATCGCTGGTCAACACGAGCCGCACCCTCACGCGCCAGTGGCTCACGCTCCTCAGGACCGACGCACGGGACGAAGCCCCGGCGTTCCAGCGCGAGGCCGTCCGCGAAATCGCCGGTTTCGCTTGGTCGCTCAAGGCGCACCTTCGCACGGAGACCCGCAACGACGTCGCCGCTCCGTTTTTCGCGGCCGACGCCTTCGCAGGCTTTCGCGGCGACGTGCTCCCTGCCGAGGTGCTCCTTCACATGGGCAGGCGCTTGCGAGACGCCGTCGACAAGGGATGGA
>JBJONI010000445.1:0-3401 GCA_046051915.1 Pseudomonadota bacterium | reverse complement strand
CCCAACGTCGCCCCTCAGATCACGTGGTACCTCGACGTGGACGGAGACGGCTACGGCATCCCCGCCGCGAGCCGGGCCGCGTGTGAGGGGCCCGCGGGCTACGCCCAGGCGTCGGGGGACTGCAACGACGGCAACGCCGCGATCAACCCCGGCGAGGATGAAGTCTGCGACCCGAACGGCGCCGATGAGGACTGCAACGGGCTCGCGAACGAGAACGACCCCCGCATCACCGACACGGAGATCTTCCACCCCGACAGCGATGCCGATGGGTTCGGGTCCTCCGACCTCCTCCGCAACCTCGAGGCGTGCTTCCCGCCGCCCGGGTACATCCTCGACAACACCGACTGCGATGACTTCGACCCCCTCGCCTTCCCGGGTGGCACGGAGTCGCCTTACGACGGCTCCGACAACGATTGCGAGCCCGGCACCCCGGACGACGACCTCGACGAGGACGGCTTCCCCTACCGCTCGGACTGCAACGATGTGCCAGGCTCCGGCGAGACGATCAACCCCGGCACGCCCGAGAGCCCGATCGCCAATGGTGTCGACGACGACTGCGACGGCGCCGTGGATGAGGGCACCTCAAGCTACGACGACGACGGCGACGGGTTCGCGGAGCTCGGTGGCGATTGCAACGACGCCGCCGCCGGTGTGGCGCCCGACGCCTTCGAAGTGCCCGACGGTCAGGACAATGACTGCGACGGGGTGCGCGATGAGGGCACGACGCGCGTCGACGACGACGGTGACGGCTGGTCGGAGGCCCAAGGCGACTGCGCCGACGCCGACGCCGGCGTCAACCCGGGTCAGACCGAGATCTTCGACAATGGGATCGACGACGACTGCGACGACTCGGTCGATGGGGGCACGTCCGACCCCGACAGCGACGGGTACACGCCGCTCGGCGGCGACTGCGACGATGGCAGCGGCGTCGTCTTCCCGAACGCCCCAGAGCTCGCCGACGGCCTCGACAACGACTGCGACGGCGTCATCGACGAGGGCACGACGCGCAGCGACGACGACGGCGACGGCTTCTCTGAGGCGGAGGGCGACTGCAACGATGTCGACGACGCGGCGTTCCCGACGCAGGTCGAGCAGGCCAACGGGGTCGACGACGACTGCGACGGCGTGATCGATGAAGGCAGCCCCAACGCCGACGACGACAACGACGGATACGCCGAGAACCAAGGCGACTGCAACGACGCCGATCCGGCGATCTTCCCCGGCCAGTCGGAGATCGCCAACGGGGTCGACGACGACTGCAACGGCACGATCGACGACGGTGGCATCGATGTCGACGGCGACGGCTGGACGACCGCCCAGGGCGATTGCGACGACACCGAGGGTTGGGCGCGCCCCGACGCGGTGGAGGTCTGCGATGGTATCGACAACGACTGCGACGGCGTCGTCGACGACGGCCTCGGTTGCGGCGATGCCATCCCCGACGACACCGGCGTGACCGGAGGCGAGACCGGCTGCGGCTGTGCGAACACGACGCCGACCGGCTGGCTCGCCGTGCTCGCCGCCTTGGGGTTCGCGCGGCGTCGCCGGGCGGCCTAACCCCGCGGTGACCTACCGAAGGCGCGGTCGCTGGGCCTCAGCACCGCGCCTTCTTTCATTTGGGCGAGCGGTGTCCGCCCGACCGGACCTCAGGCAAGGACACCCGCATCGAGCAGCCGCACGGCACCGCACGCATCCACCGCCAACGCGTAGCGGTCGCTCGGATGGGCCGCGACGGCGGTGATGCCGTCTCCGAGCGGCAGAGGCCCCGCCGACGACCAGCGCGTCAAAACCCCGCCGACGAGGGACCAGAGGACGTCGACGCCGGGCGTGACCGACGCGTCCAACGGCGGACCGTCCACCGTGCGACCGTCAACCGTCCAGGCGCCGGTGTCATCCTGAAGCCAAGCACGCGCCGCGATCGCCCCGCGCGTCGCCGTCCACACGGCCTCCGCCCGTCCCGAACCGGTCACGCGGGCCACCGTGGCGCCGTCACACACCCAGGCGTGGCCGAGCGCGGCGGCCGTCGTCCCCATCAGGGAGCCCCCACCGACGGGGCGCCGCGTCAGCGCCCTCCAAGACGCCCACGCCGTACCACTCCAAACCAACACGTGCGCGCCGAGATCGACCGAGGCCGCACCCGCTACGCCACACAGGCCATGCCGGACGCGGCCATCCGGCGCGTCGCCGCGACGCGTCCACCAGCCCGCCTCCTCGGCGTCGACCGTCACCAATGCCGAGGGTGACAGCGCCAACGCGACGGCGCCCCGATGCCACCCCTCGACCACCACGGCGCCGGATTCGAGGTCGATCTGCTCCACCCAGCCGTCGCGACGAACCAGCGCACCGTAGTGCCCATCGCTGCTGACCGCCAAAGCGACCACAGGCGCGTCTCGTTCGCTGAGGGCGACGCCGACCTTGCGAGGCGGCTTCCAAGCCGCGCCGCGCGCGCCACCGCTCACGCCGTCACTCGCTCTCGCCCTCGCCCAACAACTGGGCGAGGAGCGCGTAGCTCTCCAGCTCCATCGGGTCCACCGAGCCGTCTGCGACCACCATCCGACCCAAGACGTCGAGGAAAAGCTGCCGCTGCGCCTCCGGGATCTCCGCGGGGTCAAGCGCTTCCTCCCCTGGCGGATGCTCCAACCAAGCCTCCGCCTGCTCCCGACTCTCGTCGTCGAGCTCCAAGGCTTCGATCAGGCCCTCCAGCCACGCCCGCTCACCCTCGCCGACACGAAGATCCGCCCACGCGAACGAGCACGCGAAGCGAAGCAGCCGAAGACGATCATCCCATTCGAGTTCGTCGTACATCCCGACGCTGCCCCCTTGCCGCCACGATGGTAAGGCACAACGGCGGGCCGTTCAAGGCGCTGCGCACGCTCTGGAGCACGCCATGGAGATGACGGTAACGACGGCGACCACCGACGGCTTGGAGGTCAGCATCCGGAGCCGGTTTGTCCCTGAGCACTCCAACCGCGCCAAGCGCGAGTTCGTGTTCTCCTACACCGTCCGAATCCGCAACCACGGCGAGCTCGCCGTACAGCTTGTGGCGCGGCACTGGATCATCCGACACGCGTCCGGCGAAGTCGAGGAGGTCCAGGGTCCCGGCGTCGTTGGCGAGCAGCCCGTCCTCGACCCCGGGGAGACCTACACCTACTCGTCGTGGTGCCAGCTCGAGTCGGGGCTGGGAACGATGAAGGGCAGCTACCTGATGTTGCGGTCGGACGGGACACGCTTCGACGCGACGATCCCCGAGTTCACGCTCGTCGATGAGGACGATCTGCACTGAGCGACCAAGCACGGAGGCGCGAGGCAGTCCGCAGCACGGACGCGTCGGTGCCGACGGTCTCCAGTGCCTCCCACGCCACCCAACGGGCGCCTCGGACACCTGCGTCCGTGGCGTTCAG
>JBJONI010000444.1:0-11997 GCA_046051915.1 Pseudomonadota bacterium | reverse complement strand
CCGCCACCTCGCGACCTCCTCGCGGAAGGCGGGACCGGCGACGACGGGATCCACCGGCAACTCACCGCCTCCTTCGGGGCTGTACACTTGGGTCCCGCCAGGAAGCAGCAGGTCGAGCTCCGCCTCGTCGGCGACCTGCAGCCAGCGAAGGTCCACGCCTTGCGCCGACAACGAAGCCACCGGCGAGGCGAAGGACGTCACAGGCTCCATCGCATCCGACAAGACGAACACCACCGACCGCCCCGGACGCCGGCGCGACAACGCCGTGAGGCCTTCACCCAGCCCCGCGCGGCCACCGGGACGGCAGCGAGCGAGCGTCGCCACCAGCGCCGCCACGTGCGCCGGGCCAGGACGAGGCGGGCGCACCGACACATCCACCTCCTCACCGCCGAGCACCCAGAGCCCCACCGGCTCACCTTGCCGCTGTACCCACAGCGCCAGCGTCGCTGCGAGCACGGACAGGCGGTCGCCCTTCGTCTCCCCGGGCGCAGACGCGCCCAAGGGCCCCGGGGTCGCAGCGTCCGCCGCGGCCAAGGGTCGAGGCTCTCCCCCTGTGCCTACATCGGCCGACAGGTCGACGACGATCCACACGGGAACCCGCGTCTCGGTGTCGTACCGTTTCACGACCAAGCGGTCGTTGCGACCCCACGCCCGCCAATCGATGCGACGCGCGTCATGGTCGGGGCTGTAGTCGACGTGGGCAGCGAAAATCTGACCATCGCCCGTCCGCCTCGACCGCTGATGACCCAACCACAGCGTCCTGGAAGCGACCCTCGCCAGCAGGTGGATCCGACGCAGCCGGTCGAGCGCAGCAGGATGCCACGCGGGACCGCCGGTGGCCACTGGCCCCGGCACGCCCCGCGCCGCTTCCGTGGGCCGCGCACGCCGGGTCGACGTGGCGCGCCACGGCCATGCTGGCCAACGCAACCGGATCACGCCCGCAGCTCCCGCGCGATGATCGCGCCGAGCACCTCGTCGACCGTCTTTCCCGTCGCCTCCGCCTCAAAATCCAACACGACGCGGTGGCGGAGCACGGACAACGCGACGGCGCGCAGATCGTCCAACGTCGGGAACGCACGGCCCGCGAGCCCCGCGCGCGCCCGCGCGGCGACGATCAAGCCCTGTGACGCACGCGGACCGGCCCCCCACCGAAGGCCGCCGGCCGCTGTGGCGTCGCGCGTCGCGCGAACGAGCGAGACCGCGCGTTCGACGAGGGCGTCCGGCACCGGCAACCCACGCAGGAACGACTGAAACTCAGCCAGTTGCGCCGCCGTCAACACGACGGGGATCTCCGGTTCCACCCCGGTCGTCGTCCGCCGAACGATCTCGGCCTCCTCGGCAGCCGTGGGGTAGCCCACGGGCACGCTCAACAGAAACCGATCTTGTTGGGCCTCGGGCAGCGGGTAGGTCCCCTCCTGCTCGATCGGGTTCTGGGTTGCAAAGACCAGAAACGGGCTCGGCAGTTGGTGCGTGGTTCCGCCGGCCGTCACCCGGCGTTCCTGCATGGCTTGCAAAAGGGCGGCTTGGGTCTTCGGCGGCGTGCGGTTGATCTCGTCGGCGAGGACGAGCTGGTTGAACACCGGACCTTGGACGAACCGGAACGTGCGCCGCCGCGTCTCCGGGTCCTCCTCCAACACGTCGACGCCCGTGATGTCGGACGGCATCAAGTCCGGCGTGAACTGAATGCGACCAAACGCAGCACCGACCGCCCGAGCGAGCGTCGAGACGAGCAGCGTCTTCGCGAGCCCCGGGACCCCGACGAACAGCACGTGGCCGTCCGCGAACACGGCGGTGAGCAGCGCATCGACGACGGCCTGCTGACCGACGATGCCTGTCGCAATCGCGCGACGAAGGTCGGCCCCCACGTTGCCGAGTGCCGCCAACTTTGCCTCGTCGTTCATCCAAGCCTCCCCTGCCCGCCTATTCCGCGAGCAACGCCTCGATCTCTGTTTCGAGCGCCGCGAGATCGCCGGCGCCCACGTGAACCTTGCGCACCACCCCTTTGCGATCGACGAGGACCAACGTGGGGAGGGAGCTGACGCGGTAGCTGCGGCGGACACCGCCAGACTCCAACGCGAGCTGTTGCTTGTAGGCCCGACCCTGCGCGCGTTCCCCCGCGAGGAAGCGGTCGACGACGCTCGACAGTTCATCGCTGAGCCCGAGCACGACCAAGCCCTTCGCCGACAGTCGCTCCGCCATCGACGACAGCCCTGGCATCGTGGCCCGGCAAGGACCACACCATGTCGCCCAGAAGTCGAGCACCACCACCTTGCCGCGCAGCCCCGAGAGCGACACGGTGCCGCCTCCGACCTTGTCCGCGGAAAAGTCAGGCGCTGGCTCACCTTCGAGGCGGCTTTGACCGATTGGCGGCCCGCCAGCCGCACCGCCCGCCGCAGCCTGGGGTTCGGAACGTGGCAGTTCAAACGCGCCGGAACGCTCATGGATCGGCGACCGCACCACGTCGTCGCCGCCGCGCTGCAAGATCTGGAGCACGGCCGCCTCTCGCTGGGCGGCCTCGGTGTCGCCCGTCTCGACCAACAGCTGCTGGAGCGCCTCGCGCGTGGGCTGGTGAAACGGCGCGAGCTCGAGGGCACGGCGCAGGTGGTCGACCGACCTCCCGGTCTGACCGGCCCGACGCGCGAGGACGGCGAGCTGCTGCCACGTGAGCGCGAACTCCGGGTACGCCGCCGCGATCGGTTCCAGCACCGACGTCGCCTCCGCCAAACGGTCGAGGGCGATCAGCGACGCCGCCCGGCGGTTCGACAACACGGGCGACAGCTCCTCCTCGGCGGCGAGGGCCTTGTCGTACTCGACCAGCGCCGCCCGATGCCGCCCACGGCGCGCGAGGAGCTCCCCCAAGCGCGTGTAGTTGGCGAGATCACGCCGACGAGCGAGCACAGGGTCGGCCTCAGACTCCGAGCCCCCGTCCAGCACCGTCGGCGATGCCGAGGCGCCCTTCTCGCCCTGCGCGACGAGGACGAGCTCACGCTCCATCTCCGGCTGGCTACGAAGCCACGCTTCCCATCGCACGAGCGCTTCGCCAAAGGAGGGCGCTCCGACCACCGCCGCGAGCGCCTGCTGGGCGTCCTCGCCGCCACGGACCCGCACGAGGACATCGGCGACCGCACGCTCGCCCGCTTGGGCCATCGTCCACGCCATGAGCATCTGAAGTTGGCTGTACGCGACGCTCGCCCGGCGGCTCGACGCCTCTCGGTCGATCTCTCCATTCTCGTCGTACACCTTGATCTTTGCCAAGGACGGATGCATCTCGTCGAACGGGACCAACGCGTTCTTGGACAACGCCTCCGCCAGCCAGCGCCGGGGCGTGGCCTCGAGCGCGGCGACCGTGGTGCCCGTCCGCCACCGGCCGTCGAGCAGCTTGGCGATGCCCTCCTGCAACCACACCGGGGCCTGATCCGCGGTGGCGTGCGCCACGACGAGGTGGATGTACTCATGACTCAGGGTCGTCATCCAATCGTAGCCCGTGCTCCGTGCGCGAGGTGAAGTGACGAGGAGACGGCTCCATTTGGACAGCGCAACCACCCCCGTGCTCAGGACATCGTCCTTGGTCAACGACGAGGCCGCGATGAACGAGCGTCCGTCGGGGTACAGCTCGACGAGCGTCGAGCCCGGAGGGATCGGACCGAGTAGCGGGGTCACAAACCGGTCGGTGCGGGCGAGCACGTCGGCGGCACCTTCGACCAAGATCTGCTCGACGCCCGGCTTATGGCGGATGCGGAACCGACCCACCGCGTGCTCCACCTGGCCCGCGGTCGCGAACATCGTCCGCTCGTACAGCGCGAGGAGGTCGCCGTCGTCGACGAAACCGGCCGCGATCGCCGCCGAGAGGCCGTCGAAGGCCGCTGGGTAATCGCCCTGGTAGAACGCGACGCGGGCAGCTGCTGCGCGCTCCTCGCCCACCGAGGACGTGGCGAACCCTCCTGCCGCGACCACCTGCTCGGCGCACACCACATCCTGTAGGTCGAGGCAGTCGAACACAGCCTTCACCGTCGGCGTCGGCAACGCCGCGGCCACGACCCACGTCCAGAACGCCCACATCCACGCGATCATGGGTTCACCAACTGCTCGTAGTACGCCCGCTTCCAGGCCTCGTACGCCTCTGGGACCGCGCCGCGCATGCCCTCGAGCAACGCTTGCCGGTACGCCTCGGGCGTGCGGAACTCCTCGGGTTCGGGCAGTTCAAATCGGGCATCTCCCTCGTCCTCGCCGCCAGGTCGGTCCCCGGCCTGAGGCTCGTCGCCGTCGCGCCCGCCCTTCTGCTCCTCGCCCTTCTCGCCGCCCTGACCGCCGCCTCCGCCCTCCTCCAGCGACTTCTGGCTCTGGCTGGCCGACGACATGGCCTGCTTCAGCGCGTCGATCGCATCCTGGAGGTGGCGCTCTGCAGCCTGCTCGGAGCCGTGCGCCGCGATCACGGTGCCGCCGTCGAGCTCCCGGGTGGCGCCCTTCATGCGGGCGTGGGCCAACTCCAGCGCCGCCTCCAGCCCGCGGGGCCGCACCGGGAACTCTTGGGCGAGCCGGGCGGCGTCGGCCTTGAGGCGCACCAATTCTCCTTCGAGGGCCCGCTGCTCCCCGGCGTGGCCTCGCAACGTCCCCGCGTCGGCAGGGCCGAGCGGCCGGTCCGCCCGGATCGCCAACTGCGTGGCGGCGCCATCGATCTTGGTCGTGAGGGCGTCGACCTCGGCGCGCCATGGCAGCGGGTCATCGAGCTCCGTCATTCCCATCGGGAGCATGCCGGCCGCATCCCGCGCCGCGGTGACGTCACGGGCGTCGATCGCTTGCAGGATCTCGCGGAGAAGATCTTGCCTGTACTCGAGCTCGGCCTGAACCCCCGGCGCGTCGACGGCACCCTGATGAAGCTGCGCAACGCGCGACGACAACGCTTGGGACGCCGTCTCCAAGGTGGACCACCACCGCTTGAGGTCGCCCTCGATCTCCGACTCGACGCTGGCGCGGATCCCGCCGGTCCGCTCGGCCAGCGCGGCCTGCTGCACCCGCAGCGCTTCGAGGGCCTCCAGGAGGCTCTTGGCTTGCTCCGCCTGCTTCTTACCGGACTCGATGCGGCGCTCGAGCTCCTCCTGAAGCGCGGCTGCCAGCGCATCGACGGCGTCTGCGAGGCGCTGACCGTATCGGACCGCGGCAGCAGGGTCGGTCGTCGCGACGGTACGAACGGCCCGCCCCAGCCCCCGCGCCTCGGTGACACGCACACCCACGAGGTCGACGATCGCTTCGTCATCGGCTTCCACCGAAAGCGCTTCCATCCTTTCGAGTCGCTGCATCAGGCGGTCGATCGCAAATCCCACCGCCGCGAGGTCCAGCGGGACAGCATCGAGACGTGCACGCAGCGCCACAGCGTCACCCACAGCGTCTTGGGCCGCGTCGGTGAGGGCGCGGAACGCCTCAGCGCGGAGCACACGGTCGAGCGCAAGGATCGCGTCCTCGCAGACTGCAATCGCCTCCTCGCGTCCAGCGGCGGCGTCGGCCGGAAGGGTGTTGCTGAGCTTGCCGCCGGCCGAACCGACTTGGACCTGCCGAAGGAGCGTCCGCCCCGCGTCGAGCGCCAACCCAGCGGGCGCAAGATCCTGCGCCAGCTCGCCGCGGGCCGTGCGGAAGCGGTCGAGGAACGACACCAACGGCTGGTAGCGCGCCGCCAACGCATCCCCCCACGCGGCCCAGGACTCGGCGCCACCCGCCGGAGGGAACGACTCCTCGAGGTGACCCCCGAGCAGATCGAGAAGCACGTCGACCAGAGCGAGCCGGTCGGACCGCTGGACCTTCACCTCGCCGTTGGCACCGAGGACGAGCACGCGGAGCGTGCGAGAGCGTCCGACCTTGCTGCCTGAGATGGCGTCGTTGTCCCAAGCCGCAACGACCACCTCGTACGAGGTGCCGGACGTCATCCCGAGATCGATGGGCCGCGCGCGCACCTCGCCGGTGACGGCTTTGGTTCGTGGTTCGGGCTTTTTGATCGGGATCGAGGTCGGTGTCCCGTCGATCTCCAACACCACGCGATCGAGCCCGAAGTCGTCCGACGCGGTGTAGGCGAGGTCGAGGGGACCATCCACCGCGACCTCGATCGCGGGGACGCTGCCGGCGAGTTGGACTTCGGGCGCCAGATCCGGCTCCACCGTCACCGCGTAGTCGGGAGAACGGCGCGCCTCCCCGCCCACCCAGCTCAGCAGGCTCCACGTCGTGCTCGTGGCGCCGATCGTGAAGCCCCCGCGCAGCGTCCGACCGTCGTCGACCTCGGCCGCGCCCGCCTCTGCGTCTCCCACGAGGAGCGCCGCAGCGTCGACCGCCGACGCACTCCGCGCCGTGACGAGGACGCGCGTCCCAGGGACGCCTCGGGCCTCCCCGGTGGAGTTGGTGACCTCGTACGGCGGCAGGCCCGTATAGTCAGGGTACAAATAGCGCAGAGACAAGTCGCCGAGCTTCTCCCGGGGCGCGTCCACGCCAGCAGCCGCCAGCAACGCGGCCTCGGCCTCACGGTCCCCTCGCCACCAAGCCGCGCCGCGCGCCGGCCCGCCGGGGATCGACGTCCACAGGACGATCGCCGCCGCGATCAACAACAAGCCGGACGCTTGGCGCCTCGGCGACCAAGGCGTAGGCATCAAACCGGGGACGTTGGTGGGTCGCTCGACGGCATCGCCAAGCGCCGTCGATGCTTGACGTGCGATCGCCTCAAGGACCGCGTCGGACTCGCCGGGCCTCGCCACGCCGCCGCGCTCGACCACGATCTCGACGCTGCTGCCGAAGCCGCTGACCTGCCGAGCGACCGCGATCGGGGTGCTCCGGCGCACCTCGCGCCAGGCGAGTCCGAACGCCGCCGCGAGCGCCGTCAGCGCCCATCCACCGAGGCACGTTGCGGCGACCGCGCGACCGACGGGCACGCGCCCCGACAGCATGGGAGGGAGCGAGGCCAGCGCGACGACGCCCACAGCGACAAGCACCGCGCGCACGGACGCGACCTGCCACAACGCGCGCGTTCGCCGTTGGCGCAGCCCCTCGAGCCGATGCCGGACGCTCTCCCAGGCCGTCGTCACACACGCCCCATGTTCAAGACTCTAAACACCGCAACCGGCGCCGACCACGGCGAAACGCCTCCCGCGACGGGAACGGACCGAATCCTTCCGCGGTGCGGCCCCCACCCGCGCGCCCGTGGCGTTGGCGAAGATCGGTGGCCACCGCCGCGCAGCGTCACATCCGCCGGAACACCGCGACGACGGGTCCGAGCACCTGCACCTCGTGTTCGCGGGTGTCGGCGTAGAACGGTTCCATCTCGCGGTTGGACGGGACCAGCTTCAACCTTGCGCCCTCGCGCCACACACGCTTCACGGTGGCCTCGTCGTCCACCTGAATCCCGACGACGTCGCCGTCGCGGAACTGGGACGCACGCTGAAGGAACACGAAGTCGCCATCGAAGATCCCGTCGTCGATCATCGAATCGCCCCGCACCACCAACGCGAACACATCGCCTTGCGCGCGGAGCATGCCGCGATCGACGACGATCGAAGCATCGTGGTCTTCGACGGCCAACACCGGTGAGCCCGCCGCAATCCGGCCGAGCACGGGGACCGCCACCGCCCGATCATCGAGGGGGCGCTCGGCCTCGAGCTCCTCGTCGCACCCTGCAGCGGCGCGTCCGGCGGCGGTGAGGCGGAGCGCCCGCGCTTTGCCACTCTGGAGCGCCATTTCGACGTAGCCCTTGCGCTGCAGCGCGCTGACGTGCTCACTGACCGCGTTGGTGCTCCGCATGCCGAGCGCGCCCCCGATCTCACGGTAAGACGGCACAACACCGTGCTCGGCCGCCCACGTGGCGATGAACTGCAGCACCGCGCCCTGACGGTCGGTCAACGCTTCCATGGAACCTCCGGAACGCCTGTTCATTAGTCAGGCGTTCAGGGTCCGTCCACCCGCGACCGTAGAATTCTTGCGTTCAGGGTCAGTGAGCCGCCGCTGGCGTCGGAACCGCAGCGCCTTCCTCACCGGGCAGCGCGCCTGCAACGGCGTCCTTCAGCGTGTACGCAAACCGGACGCGCAGCACGTCGAGCTGGCGGCCCTGCGCCGCGGTCTCAATGATAAACTTGCCGCGAATGTGCGCGTCTTCGTAGGCGTGGCTGCCGTTCTCGTACGGATACACCGTCTCGCTCATGATCCCGCAACCAGGGTTGCGGACGTGCAGGAACGGCGACGAGGTCGAGCACCCCTTCGAGCGCAAGCAGTGCCAGTCCTCGAGCTCGATCGCGAGCTCCCCACATCCTTCAAGCTCGTATCGCCCGGAATCACGGACCAGCAGCGTCCACGACCGCGGCGGGAGCGGGTCCGCAAACTCCGTGGGCTGCAGGCGGTCGGTCGTGTTTACCGGCACCTCCGACGCGATCGGCTGGCCGACGAGCTCCGAGCCTGCGAAGGTCACGCGGACCGTGCCGACGCGTCGGGTCGGCGTCTTCTTGAGGAACGCGAAGTTCTTCTTCTGATCCGATGGCAGCGCCGCCGGTTCCTCCGCGCCACCGAGGAAGACCGCCATGTCCGCGAGCAGTCGGCGGTAGCCCGTCCCGGTGAACGCCACGATCGAGGGGCGCATGTCGGGAAACTCGGTCTGCCGCTTCGGCCCAACCAAATCGACGTCGGACAGGCAGCCGACGGCAAGCTGGCGGATGTGCCCACTTTGCGTGAGGACCTGGGGCTTGATGCCAGGGACGGCCTCTTCGCAGATCAGGTAGTGCACGGGCTCGTCGATGCCCCGCGCCGCAAGGAAGCCTTGAAGCGACGGCTCACCCGCGAGCGTGAACAAGTACGGCACGGGGAACCCGTCGAGGCGTTCGACCAAGTCTGCCGGCGGCTTCAGCGTCTTGTTCTTCTTCTTCTTTTTGTCGTACTCCGCGATCTCGTCCTCGGTCGGCGGCGTGATCTTGGTCTGTGGCATCCACACGACCAGCCCCTCTTGGGCCACGATCCGGTACGTCCCGTCGATCACACGCCAGATCGCACCGGCACAATCCAGGTCCGGGAACTGAACCGCTTCGCCGAACTGGTTGCAGGCTTCGGGGAGCGACGTCTTGACCGACCCGGGAGGCTGGTAGCACTCGCCTGGGACGGCATCGCCGAGCAGCCGAGGCCGGACTTTGCAGTCCTCGGGGAAGTCGCCGATCGTCCGCCAGCTGCCGTCCGCGAGGAAGGTGACGACGCGCTGCCCGCCCTTCCACGCGAGCCACACCTCATCGATGTTGTCGTTGTCGTGGTCGGTCACTTCGGTGATCTTCAACGCGCGATGGTCGACGCCGACTTCGTGCACGAACTCCATCGGGATCTCAAGGGCCGACGTCTGCTGACCTTCGGCCAAGCGAATCGGCTTCGACCACTTGAGGACGGGGTCGTAGTCGGCGACGATCGTGGACTGCCAGTACTGCACGCCGGCCAACACGAGGCCTGCCGCGACGACCCCGCCGAGGATCCGCCACACCGCCGAACGTGGCCTCGCGACCACCTGGAACGACGTCTCACCGACCCGAAAAGTGGATCCGACCTGGAGCATGACCGGGCGGGCATCGAGCCGCACCTCGCCGAGGTACGTCCCGGTTGCCGAGTCGAGGTCTTGGAGCCAGTACGACCCCCCCTCCCACAGCACCTCTGCGTGCGTGAGGTTGACGAGGGGATCCGCGAGTTGAAAGCCCTTCATCGAACGGCCGATGCGGAACGGTGAACGCGGATCGAGCGGGACCCGCTCCCCGTCCCTCACCCCACCGACGACGATCAAGTCGATCGCAGATGACACGCGATGCCCCCTCGCGCGGGGATGGTATTCCAAGCCGGGCCCCTTTGGCAACGACCAACCCGAGGGACGCCCTTGCCGCCAGCCGAATCGGGGAGCATAGCGACACCTACGGGAGGCGCGGTGGCTGCGACTTGGGCACGGCGTGCGGCGGCCGCGGTCGGTCTCGATCGCCTCGCGCCCCTCCCCCGCAACGTCGGCGTCGGCATCGTCGTGGCGTACATCACCACGTTGATCGGCCTCGCGGCTGCTCCGTCGCTGGTCGGCAGCCTCGTTTGGACGACGGCGCCGTGGACGCGCGCGCCCTGGTCGGTGGTGACGTCGTTGTTCGTCGTGTCGGGAGATCCGCTCTCGGTGCTGCTCTCGGCGTGGATGACGACGTACCTGATGACCGTGCTCGACCGGCGCTTCACCCATCGCCAGCTCGCCCACGCGACCCTCGGCGCCCTCGGCGGCGGCTGGACGTTCGCGCTGCTGGCGCAGGCCGCCGGACTGCCTGGTGTCGGCCCTCAAGGCCCATGGACGCTCCTCGGCGTCGGACTGGTGCTCTGGGGGCGCGCCGCACCCGACGAGCAAGTGTTGCTGTTCGGCGTCGTTCCGGTGCGCGCCGCGCTGTTCGTTTGGGGCGCGTTGGCGGTCCATGGGTTGCGCCTCCTCGCTGCGCTGCCGGGTGCCGATTGGGTGGCACCGTTGTTCGGGGTCGGCACGTGGGTCGGCGTGATGGCGTGGTGGGGGCGTCTCGGTCCAGGGGCTCGACGTCGTCGCGCGATCGCAAAGGGGAAAGCCCTCGAACGATCGTTCCGTGTCGTCACCGGCGGGCGCGACACCTTCCATCGGGCGCGCCCATGACCCGGCATGAGTCGGAGGCGGAGCGCCGACGTCAAATCCTCGACGCCGCGCGTGAATGCTTCCACGCCTCGGGGTTCCACGCGGCACGGGTCGAGGACGTCGCGAAGCGTGCGGGCCTGTCGAAGGGTGCGGTCTACTTCTACTTCCCGAGCAAGGACGCGCTGTTCCTCGCGCTGGTCTTGCAGGCCCACGACCAAACCTACGCGTTCCTGGAGGCAGCGGAGCGGGGTTCGGCGCGCGCGGTCGAACGCCTCGTGGCCGTCGGCACCTCCTACCTGCAGTTCCTCGGCCTCGGCGGGCAGTCGTCTCGGTTGCACCTGATGATGTCCGAGGCCGCGCTGCGAGACGCGGGGCTCGCCGCCGAGCTTCAGGCGCTCCACCAGCGGTTCGTCGACGCCGTCACCCGCATCCTTGCCCAAGGGATGGCCGAAGGGACCTTCCGGTCCATGGACCCCCTGCTGGTCGCCACCCTGCTCAAAGCGATGATGGACGGCCTCTCGGGCCAAATCGCGCTCGACATCTCGGTCGACGTGCAGGCCATGTCGAAGGAGGGGTTCCGAACCATCCTGCGCGCCGTCCTCGCGCGTCCCGATGACGCCGACCGCTGGCTGGCCGGTGACCTGCCCTCCCCCGCTTAATCCTGGAGCCGCCGTGTCGCTTCGTCGCCGCCTGTTGCGCTGGATCGCAGAACCCGCCCGCGCCGCCTTCGAGGCTGCCCTCAACGACCTGATCGACGACGCGATCGAGCAGCGCGGCCTGGTGCGCCAAGGAGAGCTCGATGCGCTGGCCGACCGGGTCGCCGCGTTGCAGCGCGCCGCCGCCGAGCGAGCGTCCGAGATCGCAGCCCTGCAGCAGGCGGTGCAGGCCCTGGATGGCGACGACGACCTCGCGACGCTGCTCTCGGAAGGCGCCGAAGATGAGGATCCGACATGGGCCGAGGCGCCGGATCGGCTCGAGCGCGCGCAGCGGACGCTCGCCGCGGTCCAGGCGCAGCTCGAGGACGCCGAGGCCCGCCTCGCGGGCGCGCACAACGTCGCGGAGCGCGCCGTCGCGATCGCGCAGTCGGCCCTGACGACGGCGGAGTCCGCCACCGACGGTGTGAACGCGCTCGAAGAGGCCCGCGGCTGATGCGCGTCCCACCGGATGTCGTTCGCTGGGTGGTGGGAAAGGTGCCTCCTGCGGGCAAAGCACCCCTTCAAGCCTGGATCGAGGCCCGTTTGGAGCAAGTCCCCGGGGTGGCCCCGGTCGCGTTGCGGGGCCTAGCGCGTACCCTCGACGACCTGCTCGCGATCGACGCCAACCTCGCGGCTGCCACGCGTGAGGTGGGCGAAGCCCTCGCCCAACGTGAGGGCACCGGC
>JBJONI010000443.1:0-4213 GCA_046051915.1 Pseudomonadota bacterium | reverse complement strand
CGCCGCGCGTGACGTCATCGTTCGTCCTCCCCACGGTGGTGACCGCTCCGACCGTCGATCACCTCGAACTGCAAGATCCGACGTCCGCGAACGGTACGCGCGTCGAAGCGACCGAGCAACTCCACTGGCCCGGATGTGACCGCGGCGAAGTGCGCCGCGCCGCGCCACCACACCGCCTCCACGGCGTTGCCGCGCGCCGCGGGGAGCATCAGGCCAAGATGCGCGCCGTCGACGCCGAACCGACGCGCGCGGACCCCGGCGGGCAGCACGAGCCGCCACACCGGCTCCGGATGGCCCGTGCCCCAAGGTCGGAGCCGCGCGAGTTGGCCGATCAGGCGCTCATCGAGGTCGTCCACGGTCAGCGTCGCGTCGACAGCGCGCACGGCGATCAACGCGGTCGGCGTCGTGTGCTCCGCCATCCAAGCCGAGAGCCGCTCCCGCAGCCACGGCAAGTCCGCCGCCGGCAAGCTGAACCCCGCCGCAGCCGGGTGACCACCGAAGCGATGCATCCGCTCCGACGCGCATGCCAGGGCTTCCACCGCGTGGACCCCAGGGACACTGCGAACGCTGCCGACCGCGACCGACCCTTGAATCGACACCACGGCGACGGGGCGGTGGAGTTCGTCCTTGAGGCGAGCCGCCACGATCCCGATCACGCCACGGTGCCAGCCCTCCTCCTCGGGGCCAGCGACGACGAGGAAGGGGTCCCCGCTGCGCTGTGCGGCTTCGAGGGCCGTCTCCACGAGCTGCCGCTGGACCTCGCGCCGCTCCCCGTTGAGTCCCTCGAGCTCGGTCGCGAGACCCTTGGCCACGACCGCGTCCGAAGCGGTCAGCAAGTCGACCACCCGCGTGGCCTGCGCGATGCGCCCGGCGGCGTTGATCCGCGGCGCGATGCGAAACCCGATGCTGACCTCGTCGATGGCGCCGGGCTCCGCACCGCTCATCGCGAGCAGCGCCGCCAGCCCCGCATGGTTCGGTCCGCGGTTGAGCGCTTCGAGGCCCAGCGACACGATCGCGCGGTTCTCCCGGGTCGCGAGGCTCACGAGATCGGCGACCGTGCCGATCGCCGCGAGTTTGAGCAACGACGTCAGCCAGCGGTCGCGCTGGGGATCGTCCGCGAGCAGCGCCTGGGCGAGCTTGAGACTGACACCGCACGCAGCGAGCGAACGGTTCGGGTAGGAGCACCCCGGTTGCGGCGGGCAGAGAACGATCGCGTCCTTGGGTACATCGGCGCCGTCGGGCAGGTGGTGATCGCAGATCAACACGTCGAGGCCCGCGGCGCGCGCGGCAGCGACCGCCGCGTGGTCCCGCACGCCGATGTCCGCCGTCACGAGCAGGCGCACGCCGTCCGCCGCGGCCTTGTTCGCCGCCTCGACCGAAAACCCGTACCCCTCGGTGAACCGGTCGGGGATGTGGTAGTCGAGCACCACCCCGGGGGCGACGCGCCGAAGGACGGCTTGTAGGATCAAGGACGACGTCGTGCCGTCCACATCGTAGTCGGTGAGGATGCGAATGTGCTCGCCGCTGTCGACGGCGCGTCGGAGCCGCGCCACCGCCTCGGTCATGCCCGACATCGCATAGGGATCGTGCAGGTCGGCGAGCGACGCGGGGGCCGTCCAAGCGTCGCGGTCCAAGCCGCGCCCCGCGAGGAGAGACGCCACCGGCGCACACCACCCCGCGTCCCGATGGGCAGCTTCGACGGATGCCGGCACGTGCGCAAACGTCCAGCGCGCGTCCAGCCAGGACAGTGGCGCGTTCAACCTTCCCCCCAAGCCCTGAGGACCCGTCCGTCACGCGCGGCGCGACCGGCGTCAGCCCAGGATGTACGACAGCAGAAAGCCGCTGGTAACGCCTGCGACGAGCCCAAGCACGCCATACGTCCACGGCGGAAGATCGCGCTCGGAGGGTGGCGTGGGCGCGAGGCTGGGGCCGAGCGGACGAACCGGCCGGTACGAGGCGGTGGACTCGTCTATGGGCTCGGGGCGCGCCGCACGCCGCGGCACAGGCGCCTCGGCGCCCGTCGGGCGCGCGTCCAGAAGAAACGCGAGGCGGCGACTGGAGCCATCGGCGCGGCGCACCACGACGTCGGTCCGCACGCGCCCTGCGCGCACCTCGGCGCCGAGCACATGCAAGGGGTGAGCGCCCACCAGCGCGTCCGGGGCCAACAGCACCTCTTCGGCACGTACGCTCGACACCGCGTCGGGCAACGGCTCGGCGGGTGCGACCACGTCGGCGTGATCGAGGACATCGGTCAGCGCGGCGTCGCGGATGGCGCGAGACATCGCGGTCAGCGTCAGCTGCAAACGGGCGCCGGCGCCGTTCTCCCCCAAGCGCGCGAGCACCAGCCGGCGCACGGCGTCCCACGTCTCCAGCACGCCCCGGCCGCTGCGCGCCATCGCCTCCACCGCGGGCGCCCCGTGCGCGTCGAGATCTTCGAGCACGCGCCGAGCGGGCCGAGCGGTCGGGTGGTCGGTGTGGTTGACCTGAAACACGTGCGGGAGCCCGCCGAGGTCGAGGCCACGCCGCGCAAGGCAAGCTTGCAGATCGAGGAACGCCGACACGTTCTCCTCGTGGCGGCCTTGGCGCGCGTCGGCGACGAACACCACCCCATCGACCCCATCAAGGAACTGCTCGCGCTCAAGCGCGACCTCCGAGGTGCTGGGAAGCGCGACGACCTGCAGCGCCACCTCAAACCCCGCCACGTCGGGGCCGTCGTCTGCCGCAGCGACGAAGTGCCACAACCGCGAGCCTCGCTCCTCCGTACCCAGCACGTGCAACGTGGCCTTGGTGCGCGCCGGTTGGGCACGATGCAGTTGACGGACGTTGGTGCCGCACCCCGCCTGACGGGGCCCGAACCACACGATGGTCAGCGTGATCGTCCGCCGCGCGAGGTCAATGTTGGCCAAGGCGCCTCCGTCCGCCAATGGCCTAGCGCGCCCACACGGTGGATGCACGCGGGCGCAGTCGGGCTTTGGCGGGTTACGCCGCCGCTGTCGGAGGCCCCGTGAGCCCGCTCGTTCCATTCTACGAAGTGCCCGTGTTCCACGTCGGCCCCGTCCCGATCCACGGCTTTGGCATCCTGGTCGCGCTCGGCTTCTTCTTCGGCGGCAACGTCGCGATGCGGCGCGCCGAGGCCACGGGCCTCGATCCGGAAGCGATCAACAAGGTCTTGGGCTGGCTCGTGATCGGGACCTTCATCGGCGGCCACGTCGGCTACGGGTTGATGTACGAACCCGCCGAGTACTTCGCCGATCCCATCAAGTTCCTCCAAGTGTGGCAGGGGCTGTCGAGCTTCGGGGGCTTCGTCGTCTGCGTGCCGCTCGCGATGTACTTCTTCAAGAAGCACAAGCTGTCGCTGTGGCCGTACATGGACAGCCTTGCGATCGGCTTGTCGCTGGGCTGGTTCTTCGGTCGCATGGGGTGCACGGTCGCGCACGACCACCCCGGCACGCCGTCCAATTTCTGGCTGGCCAAGTACTGCCGACCGGTCGAAGGCCACACCCTCGCGCTCCCGACCTGGGCGACCGACCCGCACGGGGATCTGCGCTGGGGCCCCTGCCGGACCAGCGGCGGCCCCGTCTCGTCGATTCAGGACCTCGTCCCCGGCGACTTCGGGGGCGTGGTCGCCGCCCATGACATGGGTTTCTACGAGGCCCTGTGGTCCATCGCGGTCTTCGGCCTGTTTCTCCTGCTCGACCGCAAGCCGCGAAAGCCAGGCTTTTATCTCATGCTTCTCGGCGTCCTGTACGCCCCGGTCCGCTTCGGGATGGACTTCCTGCGCCCCGAGACGACCGACCACCGCGTGTTCGGCCTGACGCCAGGACAATGGTGGTCGATCGCGTTCCTCGTCGCCGCGACCTACGGGTGGCTTCGTCGCGCGCGTTCGACCGACCGCGCCATCGGGCCGAGCGCACCGTTGACCCCCGACGAAGGCGGGTACGACGCCGCGACCGGACGCAACGGGGTCGCGTGAAGCTCACCGACGCCAACGCTCGCCGTTCGGGGTACAACCCCACCTGAGGAACGACGTGCCGCCGCCCCAGTCGCCCCCCAAAAGCCCTGCACCCGCTGCCGCGCGCACGCCGACGCGGTGGGGCTGGCGTCCCGCAACGGCCCTGTTCGTGGCGTACTTCGTGGCGGCTTGGATCGGTCGCGCCGCCGCGGACTTTGACGTCTCTACGAGCCTGCTGTGGCCTGCGTCGGGGATCAGCCT
>JBJONI010000442.1:0-9783 GCA_046051915.1 Pseudomonadota bacterium | reverse complement strand
TACATCTTCAGCTACATCAAGACCACGCGCGAGCACGACGTGTTCCTGTTGCCCGACCGCGGTGAGGTCAGCATGACCCAACCGTGTATGCGGGCTTATACCCAGCGCATCATTCAGATCTGCCACCGCCGCGGCGCACCCGCGATGGGGGGTATGGCGGCACAGATCCCCATCAAGGGCGACGACGCCGCCAACGACGCGGCCTTGGAGCGCGTTCGCGCCGACAAGCTCCGGGAGGTCACCGACGGCCACGACGGCACTTGGGTCGCGCACCCGGCGCTGGTCACGATCGCCCGGGAGATCTTCGACGCGCACATGCCCGCGGCCAACCAGATCGAACGGGCGCGCGAGGACGTCCACGTGGAGGCGGCGGACCTGTTGCAGGTTCCCCGCGGCAAGCGCACGTGGGCAGGCCTCTGCCACAACCTGCGCGTCGGTGTTCAGTATGTCGAAGCCTGGCTTTCCGGATCAGGGTGCGTCCCGCTGTACCACCTGATGGAGGACGCAGCGACCGCCGAGATCAGCCGCGCCCAGGTCTGGCAGTGGATCCGCCACCGCGCCAAGCTCGACGACGGCCGCTTGGTGACCCCGGACCTGTTCCGAGAGGCCCTCGCGACCGAGATGGCCTCGCTGCGCGAGCAACTCGGACAAGCCCGTTTTGACGGTGGGCACTTCGCCCGCGCGATCGCGCTGTTCGACCGCATGTGCACCGCCGATGTGCTCCCCGACTTCCTCACCACCGAGGCCTACCCGGACCTCGTCGCCTACGCGGACTGACGCGCCCGGGCTCCGGCCCGGGGTTCGGCACCGCTGCTGACCAAGCCCCCAACGCCTGGAGTCCCCGTGACCGCCTACCCGACCGACGCGTTCGACCACCCCCGCTGGGCGGGGATCACCCGGACCTACACCGAGGCCGACGTCGCGCGACTTCGGGGGAAGTTCCGCATCGACTTCACGATCGCGCGCCTCGGTGCCAACCGCCTGTGGAACCAACTCCACGAGGAGCCGTACGTCCACGCGCTCGGCGCATTGACGGGCAACCAGGCCGTGCAGCAGGTGCGGGCCGGCCTCAAGGCGATCTACCTGTCGGGTTGGCAGGTCGCGGCCGACGCCAACCTCGCCGGCGAGATGTACCCCGACCAGTCGTTGTACCCGGCGAACTCGGTCCCGTCGGTGGTCAAGCGCATCAACAACGCCCTGATCCGCGCCGACCAAATCGACCACGCAGAGGGCAAGTCAGACATCCACTGGCTCGCGCCGATCGTGGCCGACGCTGAGGCCGGCTTCGGGGGCGCGCTGAACGCCTACGAGCTGATGCGCGGCATGATCGAGGCCGGCGCGGCCGGCGTCCACTTCGAGGACCAACTCGCGAGCGAGAAGAAGTGCGGCCACCTCGGCGGCAAAGTCCTCGTCCCGACCAGCCAGTTCATCCGCACCCTGACGGCCGCGCGCCTCGCCGCCGACGTCGCCGGTGTCCCGACGCTGATCGTCGCCCGTACCGACGCCGACAGCGCCACGCTGATCACGAGTGACATCGACCCTTACGACCGCCCCTACACCTCGGCCGAGCGGACCGCGGAAGGCTTTCACCGGATCCAGAACGGCGTCGAGACCGCCATCCTGCGCGGCCTCGCCTACGCGCCGTACGCCGACCTGCTGTGGATGGAGACGTCGACGCCCGACCTCGGCCAAGCCCGTCGATTCGCCGAAGCGATCCACGCCAAGTTCCCCGGCAAGATGCTCGCGTACAACTGCTCCCCGTCGTTCAACTGGCGCAAGCACCTCAGCGACGACCAGATCGCGCAGTTCCAGATCGAGCTCGGCAAGCTGGGCTACAAGTTCCAGTTCATCACGCTCGCGGGCTTCCACGCCCTCAACCACAGCATGTACACGCTCGCGCACGACTACGCGCGACGCGGCATGAGCGCGTACGCCGACCTGCAAGACGCCGAGTTCGGCGCCGCCAACATCGGCTACACCGCCGTGAAGCACCAGCACGAGGTGGGCACCGGCTACTTCGACGACGTCGCCCAGGTCGTCAGCGCCGGCCAGTCGAGCACCCTCGCCCTCGGCGAATCGACGGAAGCCCATCAGTTCTGACGCGCGGTCGCGGCGTCGAGGCCCTCGTTCGGTCGTCCGGGCGGGGGCTTTCCTGTCTTCTGACCGTGCGTTCACCGCGACCGCCGCGATCACGACGCCACGCCGGGCTAGACTCCCCCCTCCGGAGGCCTCATGCGCTTGACGTTGCTCCTCGCTCCCCTGCTGCCCCTCAGCGCATGCAGCCAGTACACGGTGATCAAGCCGCCCGAAGAGCCCCCCGAGGAGCCGCCGGCCTGTGACGTCGAGCTTCCCGCCGCGGCGGCGGTGCCCCCCAACCCGCTGTGCGTCCCCGTCGAGGAGCCGCCTGGCGGGTTCCGGCCGATCGTCGAGTGGTCGACGGGGCGCAACCAATCCTGCACGGCGCTGCCCGTGGTCGGTGACCTCGACAAGGATGGGACGCCTGAGGTCGTCGCCAACTTCGGCGGCCTGCTTCCGGGCGCGAGGACCGATCTCGTCGTGCTCAACGGTGCCAACGGCCGTGAGAAATGGCGTGTCCGCGACGTCCTGGGCTACGGCGCCGCACCCGCCATCGCCGACCTGGATCGCGATGGCCTGCCGGAGATCCTGGGCGTCGTGGTGAAGAAGACGGGGCTCGTCGGCATCGGCGGCGAGTACGCGCTGCGCGCTTGGGACAAGGATGGAAACCAACTTTGGGAGTCCGAGAAGGTCGATTCCGTCGATTTCGACTACGCCGCCGCCCCGGTCGTCTCCGACATGGACCACGACGGCAGCCCGGAGATCGTGGTGGGCCGCGTCATCCTGAACGCTGACGGAACGACACGCGGCAAGGGCATTCACGGTCGTGGGTCGTTCGGCGTGCCGCCCATCGGTCAGGCCCTGAGCGAGGGCTCGCTGCCTGCCGTCGCCGACCTCGACCTCGACGGCGTCGAAGAGGTGATCGTCGGAGATGCCCGATACGCGCCCGACGGCACCGTGCTGTGGCACGACAACCGTCAGCAGGACGGCATCCCCGCGGTCGTGCAGCTCGACGACGACCCCGAAGGCGAAGTCGTGTTCGCGACGAGCAACAAGGTCCGCGCACAGGACACCGACGGCCGCGTGCTCTGGGGCCCGTTCGAGATCCAAGGCGGGAACATCACGAGCCCGCCCGCGGTCGCGGACATCGACCGGGACGGGCAGCCCGAGATCATCGTCGCAGGTGGCAACACGCTGTGGGCGCTCAACCACGACGGGACCGTCCTGTGGGAGGACGCCGTCCAAGACCTCTCGGGTGCAACCGGGGCCTCGATCTTCGACTTCGAAGGCGACGGCATTCCCGAGGTCGTCTACATCGATGAGATCCAGATGATCGCCTACGAAGGCACGACAGGACGCCGGAAGTTCTACAGCGACGAGCACAGCTCGGCGACGATGTACGACTACCCGGTCATCGTCGACGTCGATGCCGACGACCACGCCGAGATCCTCGTCTGCCACGACGGGTTCGGCGTGGCCCTGACGGCCTTCGGCGACGAGGACAACTCCTGGCGCCCCGCCCGCCAGGTGTGGAACCAGCATGCCTACACCGTGACCAACATCGCCGACGACCTGACCGTGCCCAGCGCGCCGCCAGCCTCGTGGCAGGCGCACAACACGTGGCACTCCGCCCTCACCACGTTCGTCGACGCTGGCGGCGGCGAGCTCGAGGGGCCGTTCGACGTGTCGGCCGAGATCTTGGCGTACTGCGAGACGAGCTGCGTCGCGGACGTCGTGGAGGTGTTCGCGCGCCTCGTGAACCTGTCGCCCGGCGACCTCCCGGCGAACACGGTGAGCCTCAGCCTGTACGCGGTGGAGGGAGACCTGCGGACGCTCATCGGTACCGAGCTTGTCACCACGGCGGTACCGTCTGGCACCAGCGACGGGATCGTCACGTTCCTCGTCCCCGCCGCGCTTGCGGTTCGCGCAGACGGCTTCGAAGCGGTCGCGGATGACCTCGGCGGGGGTGTCGGCGTACTCGCGGAGTGTGCGGAGGCGAACAACACGGGCGTGTGGCTCGGATCGTTGTGCCTCGCCGAGGACCTCGAAAATTGAACATCGTGCTGCGTTTCACTCGCCGCGGCACCGTTCGTGCATAGACTCCGGAGCATCTACGTTCAGGAGTGACCATGTCGACCTTGCCCCCCTCGTCGCCCAGGTCCGGCGGCTACGCAGACGTCCAACCCGCCGATGCCTGGGCGCACCGCGACGCCTTCGTCTGGATCGATGTTCGCGAGCCCGATGAGCTGGTCTCGTCGCTCGGCCGGGCGCCCGACGTCACCAACGTCCCGCTCGCCACCGTGCCGCTCCGCCACCAAGAGCTCGACAAGACGAAGCCGACCCTGATCGTCTGCCGGTCCGGTGGGCGCTCCGGCCAGGCGGCCGCTTGGTTGGCCGCCAACGGGTGGCCTGCGGTCTACAACCTCGCAGGTGGCATGCTGGCTTGGAACGATCAGGGCCTGCCCAAGGCCTGATCAGCCGCCGCAGGCCACGTCCGCGACGTCCCAAGCGAGGCGAAGCCCGCGCCACGAGACCTCGCCGCTCCCTGACGTGGGATCGAAGCTCACCGTTCCCAACGGATCGTCCGCGCCGAAGGCGCCGCCGTCCTCGTCGAGCACCTCCGCGGTGAGCACGCCAAGCGTCGCGACGTCCAGCTCCGGCAGCGCGAACGTCACCGGCGGGTCGCGATCGGTGAGCGTCTCCGTCCGCCACACCAGGCCCCCGCTGGCATCCCGCAACACCACGTAGACGTCCGGCCGCGCATCCGCGGGTGCGCCCCACTGGTTGGGGACCGCGAGCACGGAGACCGCGACCAAGGCGTCAACGCGCACCTCCCCTCCGCAGTCCTCCGTGCAAGAGCCGCAGAGGCCGTCGTTGACACCGTCATCGCAGGCTTCGGGTCCATTGACCACGCCGTCGCCGCAGCGAGGCCCCGCGGTGAGGCAGCCCGGCGCGCAGCCGCCGTAGCCCCCCTCGTTCACGCCGTCGTCGCACGCCTCAGGCCCCGTCACTTCTGCGTCGCCGCAGCGTCCGGCCTCGGCGGTGCAATCCGGGGTGCAGGATCCGTACGTGCCGTCGTTGCGTCCGTCGTCACACGCTTCCGGTTCGTCGACCGCGCCGTCGCCACAGCGCGGCGCCAAGGCCCTGCAGGTGGGCAGGCAGCCCCCGTAGGCGCCGTCGTTCACACCGTCATCGCAGACCTCGTCGGGCGACCGGACGCCATCGCCGCACGCGTCCTCGAACGCGACGGGCGCGACACATGCGGGCATCGCGAAGAGACCAGCAACGAACCACGGAGCGAGCGATCTCATGGCGTCTCCCCCTCGGTACGCTCCCGTCCCACCCGCGCCCGTTGGGCATCAAGCGTCACGCGAAGGCTCACCTCCGCCTGCTGCTGCAAAAACGTGTAGCGACCGTTCATGCTCGGGAACCAGTACCTCTCGTCCGGCCTCGTCGCAGGGTCCAACGGCAGCGAGAACCCCGACGTCGTCACCGTCCTGGGCGCGCCGAACATGCCGTACCACCCGAACCCAAGCTCGACCCCGAGCGCGACCTGCTGGCCCACAAACACGCCCGCCTGCGCCGTGTCGAGATCGTTGTGGTTCGGCGACAGCGCGACGTCAGGGACGCTTCGGCGATCGAAGCCCACGCGGCCCGCGAGGCGCGTGCGCGCGGCGACCTTGCCGCGAACATCGAGGCCGACATGGTAGCTGTCTTGGCTGTCGCGCGCCCATGGGCGAGCCTGCGTGGCCGCCTCGATCACCTTCGGGTCGACCTCGGCGCTCAGCGCGACCAGGTCCTCCACCGTGATGTCGAGGTCTCGGTACACCGACCACTGGGCCCATCCGCCGAAGACTTCCACGTCGACCGGACCGGTGCGAACCGTCACCGCGCCCCGGACGCGCCGCGGGTAGTCTTGCCCCATCGTCGAGGAGCCGCGCAACGCGGCACCGCACAGCCCGTACGCCTCTGCGCCAAAGCGCAGCAGGGCATCGGATTCAGGGGGACAGCCAAACGCCAGATCGACCGGGCCCCGATGGTCGGCGCGCCATCCATGTTGGTAGGACGCACCGATCGAGACCAGCGGGTGCGGCGTCACCACGAGGCCCGCGCCGAACGTCACGTCGTGGCTCCACAACGGGCCGAACGAGAGCCGGGTGGCGTACGCGGGATCCTGAAGCATCGCGTCGTTGACAGCGCCAGCGGCGCCGGCACCGACGAGGTTGGTCAGTTCCTCCGACAGCGCCGAGGCGTACTCCGTGTCGAGGTCCGCCCGCCAACTCCCGAGGACATAGGCGGCAGAAGCGCCCACAGCGACGATGTCCTTGATGTTGTACGAGACCGCCGCGCCGAGGTGGTAGCTCCCCACGAAGCCGTCGCGGAGGAACATCCGGGACGGTCCGTTCGCCTCCTTCGACGCGGCGCCACGACCGGTGGGGACGTAGAACGCGAGCCCTAGGCCAAGTCCACGGACGCCGGCGTCGGTCGCGATCCCGGCGAACGGGACCGCGCTGGCGAAGCGGAAACGCTCGACGGCGTAGTCCGAGCCGTCCGACGCGGCGCCGGCACGGTCGAAGTCCATACCGCCAAACACCGGAGCGACGTCGAAGCCGAGCCGGGTGCCCTCCCCGGTCGCGAGCGCGGCCGGGTTGTTCCACACCGCGGCCGGATCCGAACCGTTTGGGGTGGTCGCCAGGCCGCCCACGGGCCCCAGATCCAAGCCCGCGGCCGAGGCGGCGATCACCCACGCGAGCCCGATCACGGGGCCACCCCAAGGACAAGCGCGGCCTCGGTGCGCACCCCCGACGCTTCCCGGGTCAGGGTCGCGTTGTCGATGCTCAGTCCGCCGAAGGCCGGTAGCGGAGCTTCCAACTCCGTCACCGCGGCCAACAGCGCTGCGACCGGCAACTGAGCCTCAAGCAGCGCGGCCACGGCCTCACGGGATGCGCCCGAGGAGGTCTCCAGCACCTCGATCTCGACCGTCGGCGTGCCGAGATCAAACCGGAACGCGCCGTCTGCAAGGCGCGGGGTCATCGGCGCACGCGCAAACAGCCGCACCGTCGTCGCGTCGCCCAGCGCGCTCCCTGGTGCCGTCAGCGCCACGTCGACCGCGCCGAGCACCAACACGTAGCCGCCCGACTTCGTATCGAGGATGGGAGGCAGCGCCGCGCGCACGGAGAGCGCGCCCTCGGTCACCCCGAGCCCCGTCAGGAGGGCGTCGAACACAGGGTCGGCGCCGAGCACGATGTCCTCACGAAGCAGCCCCGCGCGCCAAGCCTCGAACAGGATCCGGTGCAGGACGTCGTCGTGAACCGAGAGCGCGAGGGGCGCATCGGCCGTGTAGGACGGCGGTGCGCTCGGCAGATCGTACACCCCCGCGTAGCGCAGGCCCTCGACCTCGGCGAAGCCCGCCACATCGAGATCGACGTCGATCGTCACCGCCTCGGGATTCACATCGACCGCCATCACCCGCGCGTCGAGCCGCAAGGGCGCCCCGAGGACGTCGGGCGTCAGGGTGAGGTCGAACGCCTCGGCGACCGCCCGCGCGAGGTCCGGGGCCTGCGCCTGTGCGGCATCGCGGACCTCGCTCTCGACGGCGTCTTCCAACGCTCCGGTGACGAACGGGATCGCGCCGACGAGGCTGCTCGGAAGCCCCAGGGTCTCCAGCTCAAACCCCTCTCCTTGGACCGTCACGTTCCCCGGCACGAACCGGACTTGCCCACCCGCGGCCGAGACGGCGACGGGGGTGGTGACGGAGAGGCGGGTGGCGCGAAGCGTCGCGTCGAACGGGATGTCGGCGCCGAGCACAGTGGCCACGACCTGCACGTCGGCGACGATGCCGTCCACCTGCACGAGCAGCGTGAGCGCGTCCTCGCCCAACCCGACGGCCAACGAGGTCTCACCGAGCGTGAGGTCGGTCAGAACCACCTCGTAGCCGATGCCGAGGGCCGTCCCTGCGACGACCGGCGTGCCGGGTGTCACCAACCCTTCCAGCACGGTGGGCAGCGCCTGCAGCCCGGTGCTCAGGCGAAGCACGTCGGCGAGGCCGTCCGCCGTGATCCGCAAACCAAGCCCGCCTTCGAGGGGGGCGGTGAGCGGCGCGAACGCGCCCGCGAGCACGGCGGCGGTCTTCTGCACCTCCCGGCCGTCCTTGGCTGTGGCGACCACGGGCACGGCCGTGATCCCGGCGCCGACGGTGGCGCGTCCGACCCACGCGTCGGCCTCCAGAGGCTGCGCAACCCCCTGCACGACGACGGACGCCGCGCCGTCCGCGCGCCCACCGAGCACCACCTCGCCGGGCGCTGACCACACGACCGCCTCCCCGTCGATCGACAACGACAGCGCCTCCGACGACGGCGGTGCCTCGCCCGAGGGTGGCGCGACCGCACAGGACGCCAGCGACAACCAACCCAGGTGCACAAGGCGCATCACGACTCCCGAGGACCGTTCCCAGCAGTTTAGCGTCTTTCGACCGTCGGGACACGGGTGCCGAGGAGGTGGGCGAGCTGGTGAAAGTCCGAGCCGGGCCGCACGTAGCGCACGTCCGTCGACAGCGTCACCGGGTCCATCAGCTCCGAGAACGGCACGTAGCGCACCTCAAGCTGACCGCTGCACGACACCATCTCCGCGTGACGTCCGCTGAGCAGTCCGCGCGCCGCGCCCACCCCAAGTTGCGCCCCCAACAGCACATCAAACGCGTGCGGCGCTGCACACCGGGTCTCGTAGCCGCACTGCACCCCGGTGACCTTGCGGCTCCTTCCGAGACGCGCGGCTGCGCGGGCGGCGACACGGCTCGCGATCATGCGACCGATCTGCAGGCTTCCAAAGCCCCACACTCCAGAACTGTCGTGCGGCAACGTCGCCACGAACGACGCGGGCAGCCGCTCGACCAAGCCCTCCGCCAGCACGACGACCCCGTAGCGTTTGCCCTTGGCGTCCCGCGCCTCGATCAGGTCGACGACGCGCTCGACCAACGCGTCGACGTCGAGCACCGAGCGCTCCACCACCTCGCCGGTGACGGGATCCGGCGCCACTTCGCGCGTCGCGAGGGCCCCTTCGACATCCTCGACCCCGAGGACCAGATGGGCCTCGCCGGCGATCGCCGCCGCGTACGCGAGCCATCCCGCGCGGCGCCCCATCGCTTCGACGACAAACCACGACGACGTCGCCCGTGCGTCCGCCCGCAGGTTCAACAGCTCCTTCGCCATCGTGTCCACGGCGGTGAAGTAGCCGAACGTGAAGTCGATCCCCCGGTAATCGTTGTCGATCGTCTTCGGCACGTGCAGCACCCGCACCCGCGGTGCCTCGCCTTGAAACCTCGCGAGGAGGTTCGCCGTGCGGAGCGTTCCGTCACCGCCGATGCTCACCAGAAGGTCGACACCCAGTTCGCCCAGCCGTGAGACGACGCGCGCGAGCCCGGCCGTGCGGGCGGGGTCGTCCAGATCCGCCACCGTGTCGATCCCCTTGCCCGGATGCGCTCGGCTCGTGCCGAGGAGGACGCCTCGTTCGTTGCGCAAGCCTTGCAGCATCGCGTCGTCGAACAGGAACCAGTCCCTGCCCTGCACCATCGGTGCGTCCGCGAGCAGGCCTGCATAGCCGTCACGCAGCCCGACCACCTCGATCCCTTGCCGCCGAAAAGCCATCACGGCCGCGTTGATCACGGCGTTGGCGGCTGGGGCGGGCCCCCCTGAAAACAACAGCGCCGCG
>JBJONI010000441.1:0-2978 GCA_046051915.1 Pseudomonadota bacterium | reverse complement strand
GCCCGACGCGCGCGCCACATCGAGGATGCGCTCGAACGCGAGGCTGACGGTCGCGCCGGCCTTTTGTGTGACCTCGTCCTCCGTGGGCAGATCGAAGTCATCGGCGCCCCACGCGAGGCCCTCGAGCGCGCCCTCGTTCGCCGTGAGGACCGACGTCCGGACGTGCTCGATGTTGTCGAGGTACACGCGGCACACCGCCATCCAGCGGAGGTAGTCTCGGAGGGGGACCTCCGCGCCGCCGAGCGCCGTGTCGTGGGGCTTGTACGTCCACACCAGAAAGCTGGGCAGCGCGCCTGCGTTATCGTCTTGAAACCTACGCAAGCGCTCCAGATGGTTCATCCGCTCGTCGAGCGTCTCGTCGAAGCCGATGACCATCGTCGCGGTGCTGCCGAGGCCGGCGTCGAGGATGGCTTGTTGGGCTGCGTAGTAGTCCTCCACCTTGTACTTGAGGGGCGAGTGACGCCGACGGAACGCGTCGTCGAGCACTTCAGCGCCCCCCCCGGTGATCCACCGGATCCCGCTCGCGGCCAGCTGGTCTGCAGCTGCTGCGTAGGGGAGTTTGCTGACCTTCGCGGCATACATGAACTCCGCCACCGTCAGCCCGTAGAACTCCATGCGGTCGCCAAAGCGCTCGCGGATCTTCTGGAACAGGTTCGCGTAATCCGCGATGCGGAGGTCGGGGTGGAACCCGCCGTTGAACCCGATCAGCGTCCCGCCCAGACCGAGGACGTGTTCGATGCGGGGAGCGAGCTGCTCAAAGGTGAGCAGGTACGTTCCCTCCTGTTTCGGGAGCTTGTAGAACGCGCAGTAGTCGCACTTGGCGACGCAGACGTTGGTGTAGTTGAGGATCGCCATGATCAGGTACGTCGCCACGCGCGGGCGATGAAACCGCGCGCGGACCAAGCTCGCGAGCCGCTTGAGGTCGTCATCGGACGCGTTCGTGTAGAGCCAAGCGGCTTCGTGTCGGTCGACGCGGCCACCGTGGCGCAGGCGGGACTCCAGTTCGGCGAGCATGCGACCCCCGGTCGCGATGTAACCAAGCGCCCCGCGCGTGCCCGTCGACGAGACTTTTCGGGGTCGCAGCGCGCCGTGCCCAGCGGTAGAGTGTTGGAGGTGGAGGCGCTGATGCGGTGGATGGGGCTCGCGGCGGGGTTGATGGCGTGCGGTGCGGGCGGCTCTGACGCGGATGCGACCGATGTGGGCGTCGAAACCTCGGAGTCCGGGACCGATAGCGGCGGGGGCGTCGATACGCCGACCGACACGCCGACCGACACGCCGACCGACACGCCGACGGACACCCCGTCGGACCCTTGCCTCTTCGCGCCGTTTGAGCTGGAGGGCGGACTCGGGGAGCGCGCGTTCACGCCCTTCCCGTCCGAGGGTGCGACGGTGGAGAGCACGCATGGCCCTCAGGGGGGCTGGCATTACTGGGGCGCGATCCGGGTTCGGAACAGCCCCCAACTGCTTCGGATTGGGATGCGATTGGAGGACGTGACCGCGGGCGTGACGCTGCATGACTCCACCACCAACGGCTTGCTCGTCCCGATTGGGGGAGGCACGGCTTGGGCCTGCCAGGGGACGTTCACGGCGATCCTCGGCGTGATGTCGCCCGACCCGTTGCTGCCTTCGGGGTGTACGGACGACTGCCCGTCGCTTCCCGAAGTGCTGTGCGGGCACACCCTCCGGGTGACGTACGGCGCGCGGTCAGCGGCGAACGAGGATCTGGGCTCCTGGACGCGGACGTTCCGCTACCAGACCGACCCGACGTTCCCCGACGCGCCGTGTCCCTGACCTAGCCGAGCCAGAGGCGAAGCCACGCCAACCAGAGGGGTCCGTACACCCCTTGTGCGAGGATCCAGGCTTGGGCCAGCATCAACGTCGAGGCGAGCCCGAGTCCGGTGAGCGCAAACGTCCGTGCGGCGTGCACTTGCGGTCCCGCTGCAGCTGGAAGCCAGCCGCTGGCGAGGCGGTCACGGTCGCGCTCGGCGCTCCACCAAGCGGCGAGGGTCAGCAGGACGCCCGGCACGCACGACGCCACGATCCCGACCGCCGCGAACGCAACACCCAACAGGACGAGCCCACGTGTGCGTCGGTCTGCAGCGCGCGGCGCTTGTGCCGCAGTCCCAAACAGGCCTTCGAGGCGGCTCACGCGTGACCCTGGAAGGCATCGAGTCGCGCGCGGAGGTCGGCGACGCGCGGCGCGTCGGCACGTCGTGTCGCCCGCGTCGGCGCGCTCACCAAGCCCATGTCGACCAGCGCTTGCAGGGCGTTGCCGAGCGCGACCGAGGTCATCGCTTCGGGTCGGTGGACCGTGCCGTCGAGCAAACGCGCCTCGGCGTTGGCCTGCAACGCCTTGAGGAATGCCTTGGCGTCGAACGCGGCGGTGCCCTGGTCGGACACGGCCCGCAGCACGACGCCGTACGACTCCAACAGGGCGGCCATCAGCGCGCGAAGCTCGCCGAGCCGTTCGGGGTCGGCACGTCGCCAACCGGGCCCGTCCGCGACGATGGCGCCGTAGGCCTGCAGGTCCTCGAACGCCTGACCGAGCCGCGCGCTGTCGTCGGTATCCGGGTCGAACGTCAGTTCTCGATGCAGCAACTCGACCAACAGGTGCCAGTCATGGGCGGCCTGCTCGACGTCGATGGGATCGTCTCCCTGCTTGAGCAACGCCGTGGCGAGCAGGACGCACGGGGCGAAGAAATGAACGACTTGGTTCTTGTGGAAGTCGAGTGCAACCCGCTCGGCGGGGACGATCTCCCAGATTCGCCCGCCCTCGACCGCGTGTCCGCGCAGGATGCCGTAGCGAGCGAACCGCTCGACAGCGAGCAGGATCGCGGTCTCGGGCCGGTCGAGCAGGGTCGAACGTTCGCACGACCACCGGTCGAGGAGGCGGAGCATGCGGCCACCGCGGTCGACAAGATCGACGTGCTGGATCGCCCGGTGTTCGTGGGCGGTGAGCGCGAGCGCCGCGATCGAGG
>JBJONI010000440.1:0-16951 GCA_046051915.1 Pseudomonadota bacterium | reverse complement strand
CCCCGTCAACACCTACCTCACGTCGGATATCCTCGACATCGGACCGTTCCGGGTGGCGCCCGTCGACGGCCACGCCGCCTTCTTCGAACGGTTCGAACGAGACCTGCTTGTGATCAACGGCATCGACGCCCAGACAAACAGCCACGAGGTCGGGACCCGGCACACCTGGGCCGGGACGATGACGCCGGGCGCACCGGCCCTGGCGGCGCTCGTCGCGGCCTCCAGCCCCACCCAACCACCGCTCGCGATGCTGAGCAACGGCGGCTACGACGTGACCGACGGCCTCGTCGCCCCCACGCGCCTGCCGAGCACGTCGACGGTGATGGCGATGGCCTACCCCGACCGCGTCAGCGAATCCGACCCCAACAGCGTGTTGTTCCCCGACGCGACGCTCGCGCGGCTCGCGCAGGCGAGGGCCGACCGCCTGGAGCGGCTGCGCGCTGAGGCGACCCTGCCCCGACGGGCCGCGCTGTTCGGCCAACTGCAGGTGGCCCGCAGCGACGACGGCGCCCTGGCCGCGCTCGCCGCGGTGTTGCCACCGACGCTCGACACGTCGAGCAACCCGTTGCGCAAGCAGGCGCAGGTGGCGATGGCCTGTTTCAAAGCCGGTGTCAGCGTCTCGGCGACCCTCGAGATCGGCGGATTCGACACCCACGGCGACCACGACCGTAGCCACACGACCGCGATGCAGGCGCTCCTCGCCGGCGTCAGCTTCGCGATGGACGAGGCCGAACGCCAAGGTATCGCCGATCGGGTCGTCATCGTGATCGGCTCGGATTTTGCGCGAACGCCTTGGTACAACGAGGGAAACGGCAAGGACCATTGGTCGATCACGTCGATGCTCGCGCTCGGCCCAGGCATCCCCGGCGGACGCGTGATCGGTGCCACCGATGCGCGACAAGGCCCCGTCCTGCTCGATCCCACCACGCTGCAACCGAGCGACGACGGCATCCGGCTCACAGCCGGTGACGTGCACGCCTCGCTCCGCGCCCTCGCGGGTGTCGACGGGTCGGCCGCAGCCGCCACCTGGCCGGTCGGCGACGACGTCGGCCTGCTGGAGGCCTAGGTGCGCGCCCTCTCCGTGCTGTGGTGGGTCGCGGCGGCGTGCGGACCGGATGCGATCGAGCCCCGGGACACCGATGTCGCCGACGACACCGACCCCTTGGGTGACACCCCTGAGGAGGCCGCCACGCCCCCCCGGTGCGGCGATGGCGTCGTAGACGCGGGCGAGGCCTGCGACGACGGCAACGGCTGGTACGGCGATGGCTGCACGCCGACGTGCGGCGGCGAGGACGGGCCGTTCGAATCCGAGCCGAACGATGTCCCGTACGAAGCGACACCAGCCTCCAGCACGACCTACGGTCACCTCGTCGCCCGCGACGTCGACTGCTTCGGCGTCACCCTGCCGGCCGGCGCCCTGCTCGGTGCGACGGTGCGTGACGCTTCGTCAGCTTGCGCCACCCCGCTGATCCTCGAGGCCTACGACCCAGCCGGGGTCAAGTTCGCCGAAGCGATCAGCGGCAGCGACCCCGAGACCGGGTGCGCCACCCTCGATCCGACGTCGGACGCCAGCCTGTTGTACCTGAGCGCAGGATGGCACGCCGTCTGCGTCCGGGCACAGGGCGGCATCGAGGTCCCGGGCTACGCCCTGACGTTGGACGTCGGCGACGACGCGTGCGCGATCGGACTGCCGCCCGACCCCGAGGACGACCACGACGGCGACGGCGTCGCGGACGCCTGCGACGACGACGACGACGGCGACACCGTGGCCGATCCGGACGACAACTGCCCCCTGCTCCCGAACGGACCCGGTGGTGCGGGCCTGCAGACACAGAACGACGGCTGGCTTCAGGCGTGGTCGATCCTCGGCCCGTTCGTCGGCGCCGCCACCGCCAACCAGTGCCTCCCGTCTGCCACCCCCTTCGCCGCGCCGGACGGCCTCGACGACGGCCTCGCCGACCCTCGGCCCGGGGATTCCGCCTCCGGGGCAGCATGGCGGATCGCGATCGAGCCCGACGCGCTCCTCGACTTCCGGACGTGGTTCACCGCGTCCAACCCACGCGAAGCGTACGCCGTGACGTGGGTCCGGTCCCCGGTCGCGCGCGCCGCGACGCTGTTTTGGGGGGCCGACGACGGCGTGCGCGTCTGGGTGGACGGCGAGATGGTCGCCGACATCGCGTCGTGCCAGCCCGTCAACCTCGATCAGTTCCGCGCCGATGTGAACCTGACGACCGGTTGGACGCGCGTGTTGTTCAAGGTCCGAGACAACAGCGGCAACTGGGCGTTGCGTGCACGCTTCAAGGACGCAGCCGGCGCTCCGATCCGCGACCTCGACACCTCACCCGGAGGTCCGTCGACGTGGATCGACGACCAAACGGACGGCGACGGCGACGGCATCGGCGACGCCTGCGACCCGACGCCCTAGGTCGGCCGGCGCCACCCCGCGGTGTAGGCCTCGGGCGGGGCGGTTGGGTCGTCGCCCCCCCAGACGCTCGCAGACTTGCCGTCGATGCGCGCGACGATGTCGGCGGACAGCTGCCCTTCCCAATCCCGCGTGGTGCCGGCGCGGAAGAACACCGCCGGGCTGAAGTGGAAGCTCCGCGGGTTGTGGGTCATCTCCTCCTTCATCGCGTCGAAGCCCGTGGCCGCCGCGATCGCCGCGATCTGGGCGGCGTCGGGTGCGCGACCCGGCGTCAGGAACGCAGCGAGACGCGCGATCGACGTCGCCTTGTCTTCGACCAAGTCCTCGTAGCGGAGCACCAGGACCTGTTCCTCGCGAACGCGGCCGTCCGTGCGCCGGAGCCATCCGAGCACGTGGGCGTGGTAGTCCCCGAAGTACAGGTCGCCACGGAGGAAGCGCTCCGCGAGGGCGTCGAGCGACAGGTCCGCTGGTACCCGCAGAAGCGGGTGGCGCTTCCAGAAATGGAACTGCGACACCACGACAGAGCGGGGGTCGCGCAGGACGACGACGAACCGCGTCCGCGGGTGGATCCGGCGCGCCGGGAAGTCCTCATAGGCGGCATGCAAGTACCACAGACGCGGATGCCCGGCGGTCCGGCCGAGGTGGGCATGAAAGGCCCCATGCCCGTGCTGACTGTGCAGCACCTCGGGCCAGGGAACCGTGCCATGACCGATGTCGCCACCTTGGTACGGATGCCCTTCGGGCAGATCGCCAAGGGTCCGCAGCACCTCGATGGCGAACTTCTTCGTCAAGTGGGTCCCGACCTTCTGATGCGTCGCGATGAAGACGTCCTCGGGGTCGGTGTCCCACCCCTCGCACAGCGCCGACGTGGACTCGGGGTCGATGAACGGGGGGTAGCGCTTGCCGCGCCAGCGATGGTGCAAGAAGCCGCCGTCCGCATCCGTGAACGAAGGGGGAAACGTCCGGAGGCGGTTGTCGCCACGGAACGCGCTCTCTGCTTGGTCCAGCGCCCGAACCTCCTCGTCGAGCGCGCACGCCTCGTCGAGGAGCGATTGCGCGTCGAACACGGCCTCCAACGTTCGCTGCATGGTGAACCCGACGTCCGTGAGCGCCGCGACGTCCTCCTCGTCAAACGGCGCACCGTCGAGCCGGTCGAGCACCTGCAGGGCGCCGATCACCGCCGAGCCGTCGACCCGGAACACCGGGACCGTGAGGGCGCTCCGCGGCGCAAACCCCGTCGCCGCGCGGACGGCAGGCTGGTGCGTACCGGGATCGAGCCCATGACGCCGAACCGGCGTGCCGCTCGCGAGCACCTCGCCCACCATGCTTCCGACCGTCGACACGACGATCTGACGTTCGACGACGCCGGTTCCCGCCTCGAGCCACGCGCTGTCCCCTGTGCGCGACGCCACGAACACCCCGCAGCGGGCGGCGCGGAGCCAGCGAGGGACGGCCAACACCGCCAACCGCATCAAGTCGGGGTTTCGTGTCGCATCCCACGCACGGCGCAGGGCCTCGCGGGCGCGATGCGCGTTCGCCAGCCGAACGCGTGGGTCTTCCGTCACCGGCATGCTCCTTTCGTCGACGTTGGCGCGGCCGACGTTTCGGGACGTTACGCAACCGCGTGACCGCTGTCCACGGTCGATGCGAGGGGGAACCGGTGAGCGAAGTCGTGCTGCACGGATTTTGGCGGTCGGGGAGCGCGCACCGGGTACGGATCGCGCTGGCGCTCAAGGGCGTTGCCTACCGGGACGTCTCCATCGACCTCGGCAAGCGTGCGCAGGACGCGCCGGCGTTTCGGGCCCTCAACCCCGCGGGTCAGGTGCCGGTGCTCGAGATCGACGGCCTGGTGCTCACCCAATCCGTGGCCATCCTCGCCTACCTCGACGCGTCACGGCCCACGCCGCGGCTGTTCCCCGAAGATCCGATCGCCGCTGCGCGGGTGTGGGAGATCACGGAGCAGATCAACAGCAGCATCCAACCCTTGCAGCTCCCCGGTTCGGCGCGGCGGGATCTGCTCGCCCACCTCGGCCTGAGCCCGTCCGAGGCCGCGTCGGGGATCGAGGCCTACGTCCGCGACCACCTCGCCACCGCGCTCGACCGCCTCGACCGTCAGGTGGCGCGCACCGCCGGCCGGTTCTGCGTCGGAGACGACGTCACGGCGGCCGACGTGGCGCTGATCCCGCAGCTCGACGCCGCGGCGCGCGCTGGGATCGACGTCAACGCGTTCCCCACGCTGTCGCCGATCTACGAACGCTGTGTGGCGCTCGACGCGTTCCGCGAGGCTGCGCAGGCCGCGCCGCCCGACGTCGACGCGATGCCGAGCCCCACGTCGGCCGCGGTCCCCGTGCCCGGAGCCGCCGCCGCGGTGGCCTACAAGGAACCCGCCGACCTCGGCTTCCTCCTCGACCGCGCGAACCGTCCGATCCCCGGCCTTCAAACCGCCCGCGACGGCGCGTTCCAGCAGTTCGGACCGATCGCGTCCAAGATCTCGGGCGCCGAAGTCTGCTTGTTCTTGCGCTGGCTCGCCGAGAACCTTGGCGCCCGCAACGCCATCGAGGTCGGCGTCTTCACCGGGTCGTCCTCCCTCGCGCTCCTCGACGGCATGGGCCCTCAGGGTCGCCTGACCGCGTTCGACGTCTCCGACGTGTACGTCCAGGTCGCGCAGACCGCCTGGCACGAGGCGGGCTTCGCGGAACGGGTCGAGCTGACCATCGACGACGCCGCGGCTGGCATGGGCCGCCTCGCCGCCGACCCGAAGAACCTCGGGGCGTTCGATCTCGTCTACATCGACGGCGCGAACTGGCTCTACCGGGCCTTCTACGAGGCCGCGCTACCGCTGCTGCGCGTCGGCGGCGTGATCGTGTTCGACAACGTGCTGTGGAAGGGCCGCGTCGCCCGGGGTGACGACCACGACCCCTCGGCGGTACACCTCCGGGAGCTCCTCGACGCGCTACCGACCGACGCCCGTGTGACGACAACCGTCCTCAGCCTCGGTGACGGCTTGGCCTTGTGCACCAAGCGCGCCTCCTCGGAGGCCTAGCCGACGCGAGGTGCCCGACAGCGGTCAACCGCCGAAGCGGTACAACGCGTCACCGCCGCGCCAATACACCGCCGACCCGCTGAAGAACGGCGTGGACGCGTTGGGCGAGACCGCAAACGTCCGAGGCGAAGCGAGCGCGGCCGGGTCGATGCGGACAACCGTTCCGCCGATCGAAGCCGCCCACACCGCCCCACCCGCCGCGACGAGAGGCGCCCACATCTCGCCACGCACCGCTTCAAACGCCCCTTGATGGACGACGCCGCCAGTCGGGGCATCCAGGACGAGCCACTGCCGACCGCGCGTCGCGACGTAGAGGCGGTCTTGAAACCACAGCGGGACGCTGTAGATGCGATCTCGCGACGGGAGCTGGTAGCGGTACAACGGCTCGGTCACGCTGCGGTCGAGGTCCCACGCGACGATCGTGTTGGCGGCCGATTCGTCGTAGCGGGCCGCGGAGCCGACGAACCACACCTTGGAACCCCGCGCCGTCGGGGCGGTGTAGTTGAGGTTGCCAAGATCACGGGCGAGCGTACGCCCGCCTCCGGCGTCGACGACACGGCCGTCGGGCGTCACGAGCACCGTGCGGCCCTGCATCGTCGCCACCGCCGGCGTCCCGTAGTGATGCCACGACGGACCCGTCCACACGACGGCGCCCGTCGCGGGGTCGAGGGCTTGCAGGTTCCGGTAGGGGACCACCAAACGACCGGCCGCCCACACGGGCGAGGCGGCATCGGTGCCGGTGTAGCCCTGCTTGTTCTCGTCGCTGACGCCCAACCACCGACTCCACACGAGCTCGCCGCTCACGCGCACGCACGCGACCAACCCGTGCCCGAACAGCACCCAGACCGAGCGCCCGTCGGTCAGCGGGGTCGGGCTCGCGTAGCCCACCTCGTCGTGCGTCGGCGGCGTCCGAAACGGACGAACCGCAGCCAGCTTCTTCGTCAGGTCTTGGATCTGCGCCGCCATCGCGTCCAGCGCCTCGGGGGAGGTGGTCGCCGTGCCCGCACGCGCGGCACGCAGCGCCTCGCTGTACTGGGGGCGCAACGCCGCGAGGCTCCGCTCCCAGGCCGGCGCCGCCTCGACCATCGGACGCAACGACGCCTGCGCCGTCGGATCGAGCGCGTCGAGGACATCGAGCGACCGCCGCCAGCGCACCCTGCCTGTCGCGGCATCGATCGCCAACAGCGTCGACGGCTCCGCGGTCACAAAAACGACGCCCCCGGCCCCCACCGGCGACCCGTTGCCCTTGGCGCCGATCGGGGCCTTCCAGGCCGCGCTCCATGCGGCGGGCGGCGTGGCATCGGCGTAGGTCGCCGTCCCGTCTCCCCGAAAGCCCCACGGGACCGCGGCGGCGACGCCGCTCCACAGCCACAGCAGCGAACTCGCGAACCTCGTCGTCCAACTCACGGCGCCGCGTCCCGGACACAGCGGACGCCGACGTCGGCGGCCCGCAGGCCCTCCGGCATCGAGGCGCGGGCTGCCGTGCGCCACCCTCGCGCGTCCTCCGCGAGGAAGCTGCCACCGCGGACCGCGCGCCGCGCCGCGCCAGCGGCGTCCGACGTCCACTCCATCACGTTGCCGCCAAGCCCCATCAAGCCCCAGGGGTGGTCGGTGCGCATCCATCCGACCTCATAGGCGGCCGACTGCTTGCACGTGCGACGAGCCGGCTCCGCCGCGGCCACCTTCCATCCTGCATCGAGCTCCGCGAGGAACGCCGCGAGGGGATCCGCCGCCGCGTGGGCGGTCGCGCACGCGCGATCCATCCGCGCCGCGTCCCACGTCGTAAGTACGACGCCCATTTTGTCGATCGCCTCGTGTCCGCCGTCTCGAAAAACGCGCGACACCAGATCGTCGCAACGACGGACGATGGCGTCGCGCGCGACCGAGATCGGCTCCTCCTCTTCCGGCGAGGACGACGGACACCGCGCGACGTCGCCCCACGGGAACCGACGGCCGTCGCCCCCCTTCGCGGCGTACTCCCACTCGATCTCCGTCGGGAGCCGACCGCCGAGGAACCGACAGAACGCCTCCGCTTCCGAGAAGGTCAAGCCCGTGACCGCGATCTCGCGCGACGGCGGGGCCGAGACCGAAGCACTCCCTGGCGCGACGCACCCCCCGGCTTCGACGCACCGCTGGTACTGCCACCACGGCGCCTCGCTGTTTTGCATCCACAACGCCGCCACCTCTCGTCGCTGGGGCGGGCCCTCCTCCGGTCGAGCGTCAGGGTCCCAAGCGACGCCCGCTCGGTCGGAAGCCTGCGCCCCGTACACAAAGCTGCCTGCAGGCAACGCCACGAAACAGCCCGTCGCGGGGTCCACGCCCGGCGCGCACGCCGCCACCACGCGGCCCGTGGGGGTGGGCGGCACGGCATCGGTGGGTTGACGATCCGCCGAAGGCGGCGCCTCCGCGACCGCCGCGGATGGCGGTGCCGACGCGGGCGCATCGGCCGGAGCGTCGGCCTCGCGGGGGCTGGCGCCGCAAGCCAGTGAGAACGCCCAAAGCCCCACGAGGCGGTCGAACGACGCTCCTGCCACGGACACCCTCCTGCCCCCGACGCGCCCACCCACCGAGCGACGCAACCCGTTGGCGCGAGTATCCCATCCGCCCGCGCATCGTGGCGGAGATTTTCCGTCAGCCGCCGCTGCGCTACGCCGAGCGCGCCAGCTTCCGCAGCATCGGCACCCAAGCGGCCATCTCTGGCACCACCAGCGACGGATCCTTGCCCTCGTCGTCCCAACGGCGGAGCGCCACGGCGCGCTCCCAGCCCGGATGGCCCTCGAACGCGAGCCGCTCGTCCTCGCGCATCGGTCCCCCTTGCACGTCGAGGCTGCGAACGGAGCTCGGCGAGAGGCCCGCCGCGTAGGTGGGGTCGACGGCCACCAGGTAGCGCTTGGCGGCGACGTGGAGGCGAACAGGCTCCGTCACCTCGGGCCCGAACCAGCGCGCGAGGTAGCGGGCCCCCACATCCTCATGCTTCCAGTCCTTGCCCAGATCGGCGTCGATCGGGAACAGATCGCCGACGAGCAAGTGCCCCACGTCATGGAGCAGCGCGGCGGCCACCAGCGCATCGTCCGCCCCGTCCCGCCGCGCGAGCGCTCCGCATTGCAACCCGTGCTCCAATTCGGTGATCGCCTCATCGTACATCTGGCGCGCTTGCGGGCTGTCGAACCGGGAGAACAGCTCCTCGATCGGCCGTCGACGCGGCGCGGGTCGTGCCTGCGTCGCCTTGCCGAGGAAGTCGTCGTTCACGCTGATCCGGGCGCGTTGGCCGTCGAAGGCGTGACCGCTGGCGTCGAACTCCGCGCGCTTGTCGGCGTAGTACCGCTCACGCCAATCGCCCTTGGAGGCCGCGTTGTACGTCAGGTAGAACGACCGCCGCGGCCGTGCCGTGCGGTTGGGCCCACTCCGATGAGGCGCGTAGGAGTCGAACAGCACCACGTCGCCCGGCCCGGCCTCGATCGGTGACCAAGCGAGCGCATCGGCCACGCCCGGGTCGATACACCCCCGCGTCGAGGGCATCGTGCCGTCTCGGTGTCCAGGTGCGAAATCCAAGCAACCGCTCTCGGACGTCATGGGGTCGAGCGGCACCATCACCGAGATGTGGTGGTCGACGAACCGGTAGGCCGTGGCGTCCTGATGCGGCGCGAAGCCAGCACCACCCGGTAGTTTGTAGTTGATCTTTTCCTTGAACAGCACCGCAGGCTCGCCGAACAGCTCCCCGACCCACTTCGCGACCGACCCCTGGGTGACGAAGTCGCGCAGACCGGCATGGTACGGCACGAAGTCCTCGCTGCGCGCGAGCGCCGGGCCGTCAGAGGTCGCCTCGTGGTGGTGCAGCCCGGGCGCGCCCAACTCGGACCACGTCACGAGCTCCTCGACCCACGCCTCCAGCCGGTCGAGCGTCGTCGCGTCGAGGACGCCGCGCAACACCAGCCAACCCTGCGCCGCGAACGCCGCGCGCTGCGCTTCCGTCAGTTGCAGCAAGCCCATCGGTTCCCCCATCGCACGCCGCATAGCCGACCCTCGCTCGAACGTCCGTGGGCGCCACGGGGTCGTGACGCCGCGGTCACGGAAGTTCGCGCACGGTGCGTACCAACTCGTCGGTGGTCACCGGCCCCTCGATGACCGCAAACACGAGACCCGATGCGTCGACAAACGCCGTCGACGGAACCGACTGAACCCCCAAGTCGGCCAGGAGGTTTCCCGTGGTGGTGGCACCGACACCCCCAAGACCGTACGCTGCAGCCGCATGCCTCGTGATCGCCGGGTCGCGCACGACGCTGACCGAGACAAAAGCGGCTTCGTCCCCTAATAGAACCCTCGCGCGCTCGATATCGGCTGCCTCACTCGCGCAGGTGCCACACCCGGGCAGCCACAGGTGCAGGACGGCAGGCTTGCCGCCTAGCCAACCCACGTCGAGTCGCCCGCCACCGTCGAGACGAAGCGGAAGCTTCGACGCGTCCATCGCGCGCGGCAGTACCCGAGGAGCGCCCTGCAGCAGCCCGACCATGGTGAGCAGGGCCACAAGGACGAAGCCCGCGATCCAGCGTCCCGACGTATCGGCCATCACTTCGGTGTACTCCTCGAATCGAAGCCGCACCACGAGCGCAGCCCCCGGGGACCCTCAGGGCTCTGGACAGTCGCGCTCGAGGGGCGGCAGCTCAGCCCCCCCCTGCTGCAGCACGATGAACTCGACGCGACGGTTCTGTTCCTTGCCCTCGTCGGTGCGGTTGGTCGACACCGGGCACCCCTCACCGTAGCCCTTGGCGATCAAGCGACTCGGCTCGATGCCGGCATCGATCAAGTAGTCGCGGACCGTGTTGGCGCGCGCGACGGCGAGGCGGACGTTGTACGTGTCGGCGCCGTCGCTGTCGGTGTGCCCTTCCACCCGCAGCTTCGTGATGTCGGGGTTGTTGCGAATCGTCGCCACGACGGCGTCGAGGACCGGGTACGACTCGACCCGCAAGCGCGCCTCGTCGGTGTAGAACAGCACCCGCTGCGAGATCTCGATGCGATCGGTGCGCAGCGTCGCAAGGTCGGCGTCGGGGCAGCCGTCCTCGTCCTCGAAGCCGTTGAACGTCTCGGGATCGTTCGGGCAGTCGTCGGCCGGATCGAGCAGACCGTCGAGGTCGTTGTCGGGCTCGGGGCAGCCGTCGTCGTCGTGGAACAGGTCGAAGTCCTCGGGGTCGTCCGGGCACGGGTCGTACGGGTCGATGATCCGATCCCCATCGCGATCGCCTTCACGGTCCGGGCAGCCGTCGTCGTCGCTGACGCCGTCAAAGTCCTCGGGGTCGTCGGGGCAACGATCGTCGGCGTCGAGGAAGCCGTCCTCATCGTTGTCGGGGTCGGGACAACCGTCTGCGTCCTCGAAGCCATCGCGGTCCTCGGGGACATCAGGGCACGCGTCCTTGCGGTCGGGAACGCGATCCTTGTCGTTGTCGTCGTCGGGGCAGCCGTCCTCGTCGCGGTAGCCGTCGCGGTCCTCGGGGTCGTCGGGGCAGCGGTCGTCCAGATCGAGGATGCCGTCTTGGTCATTGTCGTCTTCTGGGCACCCATCGACGTCTTGGTAGCCGTCGAAGTCCTCGGGCACACGCACGCAGGCATCGAGCCGGTTGATGATCCCGTCGTGGTCGAAGTCGGCTTCCATCGTGGGCTCGAAGCCAAAGCTCAGGAATGCCCGCGCGAGCGGCGACCCAGGGGCCGACGTGAGGCCAGCACCGCCGCCAGCGACAAAAACGAAGCCCGACGCGTGCGCGTAGCGGACGTTCGCGTTGGCCTCCAGCGCGGTGTGGAGCTGCGCCGTCAGCGCATCCTTCGGGACCGCCGACAGGCCCTTGCCGATCGTGGTTCGACCTTCGATCTCGGCGTTGAGGCGGACCTCTTGCGCCTTGACGTGGACGCCGGCGCCCAAGCCGTAGATCAACTGGTCGTCGAGGGCAACCCGGTCGTTGAGCACCCCGAAGCCGGGCTTAAATCGGTAGCCGAAGAACCCCGCCAAGGCGGCCTTGCCCGGCGAGGCGCTGACGGCGACGCGGGGCGTGAACGTGACGACGCGGTTGCTCAACGGGACGTCCGGGGACCCCGTGGGGCCCGAGATCTGCGCGCCGACCGACAAGCCCGCGCCGCGGTCCTCATTCAAGGGCGTGAAGCTGATGTCACCGACGACGTCGCCCCACGCGACCGTCGAGTCGCGGGTATTGAAACCCTGATCGACGCGCGGGGTGAGCGGCCCGTAATGCACCCACTGCACCACAGGCATCCCGACCGCCACCTGCATCCAAGCCGTAGGCGCCACCGCAAACCGCGCGTGCCCCGCCACCAGTTGGTCGTAATAGGCCGCCCGCTGGAGTTCGCCATCGGGCCCCACCACCGCCCCGGCGAACGGTGTGTAGGCGTAGTTCGCCCACAGATCGAAGCCGACGCGGCCGCGCGGGAGCTGACGCGCCGTGTAGGTGGTGACGAACCCACCGATGAGCTGGGTGGGCTCGAACCGCTGCATGTCGAAGGCTGGATCCGCGGACTGCGCGTACGCCGCGGGCGCCCCCAACGTGGAGAGCGCCGCAAGGGCAGCGAGCGGAAGCAGCAGCGAGGGCATGGACCGGAGCATGTCCGGCCATTCTAATGCCTCCGAGAGCCTTCGGCACCCGACCCGCTTCGAGGTCAGGGGGTCGCGCCCGTCGGTGCACAGGTCGAGACGCCGGCTCCGACGATCTCCAAGCCGACATTGCGCCGGACAAGCGTCATCACGGGACCAGGTTGCACCTCGTAGATGTCCGTCGTGCGGTTGACGCCATACTCACGCACGAACAACCAGAACGAGCCGCCCCACCCGGCGAACGCGAAGGCGTCGATGTTCACCGGATCCGGGAAGTCGTTGAGGCGCATCGACGCCAACTTGGCGCCGGTGGTCGGATCCACGCGACGGATCTCGGCCGGCTGTTGCAACGGCAAGAACATCCAGAGCTCGCCGTCGGCCGTGCCGGTGATCTCTGGCTGCGATGGCACCGCACCGACCGCGTCGATCTGCCAGTTTCCGGTGTCGAGCCGCGCGAGATCGAAGAAGTTGGCGACGTACAGGTGCTCCCGCCAGCCGCCCGCGACGTCCGTGACAAAACCCATGCCGAACGGGCCAAAGCCGGTACGCGCGTTCGCGTAGTCCGTCGGCGTACACGCAAACGTCTGAAGGTCGATGTCGTAGACCTTGTTGTTGTCGTAGCGCACGTACGCATGCCCATCGCGCGACACGGCCATCGACCCAGGGACCGCCGTGGTCGGGCAGTCGAGTCGGGCGAGAAAGTTGAGGTCGCCGGTGGTCGGATCGAAGAGGTACAAGCTCTCGTCTTCGCGGTTGATCGTGTACACGAGGTCCGAGGTGTGATCGCAGTCGTCGGCCGGCGCCGGATCCTCGTCCACCACCGGCTCAGCGGTATCGGCCGCAGGCGGCGCTTCCTCCTCGGGCGCAGGCGTCTCCGCGGCCGTGTCGACCGGGGCCTCAGGCTCGCCGGCGTCGTCCGGAAGTTCGAACAGCGAGTACTGCGCGATGCAGCCGCCGAGGCTGAGCGTCATCAGCGGGAACCAACGGGTCAACGCGCGCATCGGACCTCCAGATGCCACGACCCTACTCCTCGCTTTCGGTTCACAAAAGCGGATCGTTTTCACGTCCTTCGTGAATTTCGTTCACTGATGGCGCGACGTCAACGCCTGGACGAAGCATCGCGCCGCCGGACCGAGCCCAGGCCCCCGACGCCAGCCGATGTGCGGCGTGTACGTCCACGTGGATCCCCCTTCGAGGTCCACAGGGACGAGGCGACCCGCGCTGACATCGGCCGCGACGAGGTGCTCAGGCATCCAGCCGAACCCGAGCCCGGCGAGCAAGGCCTCGCGCTTGCTCACGAAATCCGAGAGGAAGATGACCGAGGCCGTCCCGAGGAAGGTGCGTCGACCGCGCGCCTTGGGGCTCGAATCCCGGACCACGACGTCGGCATGCCGCGCGAGCGCCTCGCGCGTGATGCCGGCCACCGCGGCCACAGGGTGGTCCGGATGAACGACGAGACGGAACGGGAGCGCGTCGAGCGGCTGGACCTCGAGGCCGTCGCGCCCTTGGTCGAGCTCCAACGCGACGAACACATCCGCATGCTCGGCATCGAAACGATCCCGCACGCCGTCTTGGGCTTCGACGTCGAGGCGGACGCGGGTCGGCGCCCCGGCGGCGGCGATCGCGCGCAGCGCGCGGGTCACGTCGGCGAGCGGGAGCGCGCCGTCGACGACGACGTGCAGCTCAGCCTCCCATCCGGCGGCGAACGCGGCCGCAACGGCGTCCAGCCGCTCGGCGGTCACGATCTGCTCGCGCGCCAGCACCAACAACTGCCGCCCCGCGTCGGTCCACACCGCCTTGTGCCCGGAGCGGTCGAACAGTGTCACACCGAGGCCTTCTTCCAGGGCCTTGATCGCGTGGCTCACCGCCGAGGGCACGCGGTGCAACGCGGCGGCGGCGGCGGCGAACGAACCCTGCCGATCGATCGCATCCAGGACGACGAGCTGGTCGAGCGTGTGCCGAGGCCCCGTCACCGGCGTCGACCCCACGCCAACGCCAACGCGCCGATCACCGCGCCGAACCCCACGCCGCGGGCAGCAGCACATCCGCAGCCGTCCGGCGCCCCCGTCGACGGCGTCTCGACGTCCGCGAGCCAGCGGTAGCCGGTCAGCACGCGGGGGGTGTCGCCGTCGACGAGCGCGAGACGCACTCGGAGCCCCGACGGAGGCGCGTCGAACGACCGAACGTCGACGAACGGATCGGCCGTTACGGCCACGGTGTGCACGACCGCGCCTTGCACGATCCACTGCAACGTGAGGCCCTCGGCCCCTTCGACGGTGGCGGTCCACGGCCGATCGTCGGGCACATCGCTGCCATCGAGCGGGTCCGCCTCGGCTTCCAGGCGGAGCACCGGATCCGAAGCCCCCCGCAACTGGACCATCGTGCGACCCGCCGCCAGCGCTTCGCGCAACGCCGGCACCGAGAGTTCGCGCGCGAGCAAGCGCGTCGTCGGGCTCCCGATCGGGCTGTACGTCGGGCCGCTGCCGTCGCCTGCTGCGTGGTCATCGGAGCCGCCCACCGCCGCGACGCGCGCGCCCGCGTCGAGCCAAGACTCCCACAGCGCGAGGTTCGGCCCATACGCGACACGGCTGACCGCCGCCCATCCGCCCGTCAACACCTCGATGGCCGCGACGCCGGCCGGGTCGACGGGTTGGTCCCACGCACAGCCGATGCAGAGGTCGCCGAGGTCGAGGCTCGGATGGTTGACGACCGGAAGCGCGCCTTGGGCACGGGCGGCGGCGAAGGCATCTTCCGCCGTCCAGCCCCCCAATCCGACGCGGTGGTTGACCCACGCGGTGGCGCCGAACAGGCCGGCGTGCCCGTCGTACGACGTCCATTCGATGCCCGGCACCAGCAGGACGGGGGTGCGGGTCTGCGCGTCGCCGAGCAGCGTGAGATGCGCGTCCGTGTTGTGCTCGGTGAGCACCAAGAAGTCGAGGCCTGCGAGCTCAGCGGCGGATGCGGCCGCGTCGACGGTGGGGCTGGCGTCCCCGCTCTCGCGCGAATGGACATGAAGGTCCCCGGCGTACCAAGCCCATCCTGTCGCCAGCGGTGCGACGTCGGCGTACGGACGACGCTCCGGTTGGGCGGCCAGCGTGGCGCCGTCCTCGGCCGAGCGCAGCGTGATCCGCAGTTGGTAGCCCGCTTCAGGCGACGCTAGCTTGGCGCGACCGATCACCACCGACCATGTGCCGGACGGCATCGGCCCGGGGACATAGCTGCGCGACGCGGCCTGCACGCCGACCATCGCGTCCTCGACGTTGCCGCCGCCCCAGCCGCGGAATCCCTCCGGGTCGTCCAAGCCCCAGTCGAGGACGTCGCCGACGGACGTGGTGGTGTGTTCCACCTGGATCTCGACGATCCCGTCGGGCACCTCAAACGGCACGAGGACGTGGTCAGGCCCTTCCGGACCGACGACGCCGACCCGCTCGATCGTCACGGCGCCGAACGACACCGTCGCCCAGCCGAAGAGCGGGAGCACGATCACGCCTCGAGCAGCAAGCGCTCAGGGTTCTCGATGCATTCCTTGATGCGGACCAGGAACCCGACCGCCTCACGGCCGTCGATGATGCGGTGGTCGTACGTCAGCGCCACGAACATGATCGGGCGGATGACGACTTGCCCGTCCACGGCCACCGGACGCTCGACGATGTTGTGCATCCCGAGGATCCCGACCTGCGGCGCGTTCAGGATCGGGGTGCTCAGCATCGAGCCGAAGGTGCCACCGTTCGAGATCGTGAAGGTGCCCCCCTCCATGTCGGCGGGCGACATCGTGTTGGCGCGCGCCTTCTCACCGAGCGCGGTGATCCCCTTCTCGACCTCCGCGAACGACAGCGCGTCGGCATCGCGCAACACCGGGACGAGCAGCCCCTTGGGTCCGCTCACCGCGACCGAGATGTCGTAGTGGTGCTTGTAGACGATGTCCGTGCCGTCGATCTCGGCGTTGACGGCAGGGTACGCCTTGAGCGCGTCGACGGCGGCCTTGACGAAGAAGCTCATGAAGCCGAGCTTGCAGCCATGCTTCTTAACGAATGCATCCTGATGCCGCTTGCGGAGCTCCATCACCTTGCTCATGTCGACCTCGTTGAAGGTCGTGAGCATCGCGGCGTTGCTCTGCGCCTCGACGAGACGGCGCGCGATCGTGCGGCGGATCGGCGTCATCTTGACGCGCGTCTGGCGGCCGACCGGCACCGGAGCGAGAGCCGCCGGAGCCGGAGCCGGAGCCGGAGCCGGAGCCGATGCCGCCGCGGCGCGCGCGACGTCGCCCGACGTCACCCGCCCGCCGCGCCCGCTGCCGTCAACCGCGTCGATCGCGACGCCCTTCTCCGAAGCGGCGGCGCGCGCGGCCGGACCCGCCTTCGCGCCAGCGTCCGCCTTGGCCTCCGCCGCCGCGGGTTGCGGCGTGGACGGCGCAGAGGCCGCACCCTCGGCGATTTTGCCCACCACCGCGCCGACGGGGATCTCGTCCCCTTCTGCCGCGGAGACCTCCAACAGCGTCCCGGTCACGGGCGCCGGGACCTCCATCGACGCCTTGTCGGAATCGATGTCGAGGATCGGCTGACCCTCGGTCACGGCCTCGCCGGGCTTGACGCGCCAGCGGGCGAGGAAGACGGTGGCGACGCTCTCTCCGATGCGGGGGATGACGACGTCGGTGGCCATGGCTTGCTCCAAACGAGGACGGTCGGTCGAAAGGGATCTCAGAGCGTCAGCGCGTCGTGGACGAGCTGTTCCTGCTCATGATGGTGGAGGCGGTGCGACCCGGTCGCAGGCGCGGCAGCGGCGGCACGCCCGACGTAGCGAAGCCGTCGACCGGCCGGGAGGGCGTCTTCGAACCACTCGTCGAACATCGGCCAGGCGCCCATGTTCCGGGGCTCCTCTTGGCACCACACCA
>JBJONI010000439.1:0-12323 GCA_046051915.1 Pseudomonadota bacterium | reverse complement strand
CGCCCAGCCGCTCGACCATGTGTTGCTCGCTGGGCCCCCGGGGCTCGGCAAGACGAGCCTCGCGTACATCATCGGCGCGGAGCTCGGCGTCGAGGTCCGCACGGCCTCGGGGCCCACCCTGGAGCGCGGCGGCGATCTCGCCGCGATCCTCACGAGCCTTGGCGAGGGCGAGGTCTTGTTCATCGACGAGATCCATCGCATGAGCCGCGCGGTCGAGGAGATCCTCTACCCGGCCCTGGAGGACTTTGAGATCGACGTCGTCTTGGGCTCTGGACCGGGTGCACAGTCGGTCAAGCTACCCCTCCGACGCTTCACGCTCGTCGGTGCGACGACGCGGTCGGGCTTGTTGACGGCGCCGCTTCGCGCGCGTTTTGGCATCGCGTGTACCTTCGATTTCTACGCACCCGAAGAGCTCGAACGCATCCTTGCACGCTCGGCGCGGCTCCTCGACCTCGCGCTCACCTCGTCGGCGTGCCGTGAGCTTGCGACGCGGAGCCGCGGAACCCCACGGATCGCCAACCGCCTGTTGCGTCGGGTGCGAGACTTCGCCGAGGTCGAGGGGGACGGCACGGTCGACCTCGACGTCGTGCGGAGCGCGCTGACTCGCTTGGGCGTGGACGGTCGCGGACTCGATCGGCTCGATCGCCGGTTGCTAGAGGCGATCGCCCACAAGTTCGACGGTGGACCCGTTGGCCTCGACAACCTCGCCGCCGCGCTCGGGGAGTCCACCGACACGTTGGAGGACGCCAGCGAGCCGTTCTTGATCCAGCAGGGTCTGTTGATGCGCACCCCCCGCGGCAGGGTCATCACGCGGACGGGCCGGGAGCACCTGGGCTTGCCCCCGGTGGACTTGGCCAAGGACCCTCAGGAGAAGCTGCTATGATCCTCTCGTTGTGGCTGATGTCGGGCTGTGCGTCTTCGGCGCCGACGATCGCGATCACGGTCGGTGATGCGCCGCTCGCGGTCGAGGTCGCGGACGACCCGGCCGAGCGCCAACAGGGGCTGATGCACCGCGACGCCTTGGCGCCGGACCACGGGATGCTCTTCGTGTTTCCGGACGACAAGGTCCGCAACTTTTGGATGAAGAACACCAAGATTGCGCTGTCGATCGCCTACGTCGATGGTGATGGCGCGATCGTTCACATCGCCGACATGACGCCGTACGATGAGCGCACCACGTCGAGTCGCCTGCCTGCGCGGTACGCGGTCGAGGCCTCCCAGGGCTGGTTTGGCGCGCATGGCGTGTCGGTCGGCGCCAAGGTCTCGGGGCTGCCGCCGCGGTCTGCGCAGTGAGCGCTGGTCTCAGGCGAGGGTGTACAACGCAACGGGTTCGCTCCGTCCACGCAGCGTGATGGGGCCGAGGTCGGCGAGGTCGCCTCGGTCGCGGAGTTCGTCATAGACGGCGCGGCTGAGCAGCAGCCGGGTGCCTAGCGTCTTGTTGGCTGCCTCGATCCGGCTCGCCGTGTTCACGGTGTTTCCGATCGCCGTGTACTCGCGCTGGCGGTCGCCGCCGACGTCGCCGAGGACGAGCTCGCCGGTGTGAAGCCCGACCCCCACCCGAAGGCCTCGCCAGGCCCCTCCGCTGTCCAGCGCGTCGGCGGACGCGAGGATGGCGCGCGCCGCGTCGAGCGCGTGTTGGGCATGGTCGGGGTCGTCGAAGGGCGCGCCGAACAGCGCCATCATCCCATCGCCGAGGAACTTGTTCACCAAGCCGCCGTGCTCCTCGACCCGCAGCGCAAACCGCTCGAGCGCGAGGTTGAGGCGGCTGACGACCTCGTCCACGGGATGCTCTTCGGCGAACCGGGTGAAGTCACGGATGTCGACGAACAGCACCGTGGCGGTGCGGCGCTCGCTGATCCGCGTCGTTTCCTCGCGCATCAGACGCTGGACGACCGGCAGGGGGACGTAGGCACCCAGCAGCCGCCGCAGCCGCTCTCGCTGCTCTGCGTTGGTTTCGATGTCGCGGATCATCCGGATCAACGCGTAGGAGAAGTACGTCGCGATGGTGCCGGACGCGGCAAAGATGAACGTGCGGCGGAGCGCACCCGCGAGGTTGATCGAGGGATCGAGGTCGGCGACCTGCGGCGCGCACCACGACCAAACGCCGAACCATTCTGCGCACGCCAAGGCACCGGCGTACGCGGTGAGCTCCGGCGTGAGCCGCAGCACCGAGACGAAGATGCCCATCACCCACAGCGCCGCGGGGGCGTCGTGGAGCGCGAGCAAGGGATCGACGAGCGCTGTGGGCACCATGAACATCAGCGGCACGCTGATCTCGACGCTGGTGGCGAGCCAACGAACCCAACCGGCGGTCGCCGTCCGCGTGTTGACACGGTCCAACCAAGCGTAGCCGGCGAACATCGCGAAGGTGATCAAGGCGCCGGGGATCGTGCCCGCGTTGAACGAGGGCGAGGGCAACTGCGCGAGGAAGGTGAGCGAACCGACACCGCCCAACCCGGCGATCACGCGGAGAAGGAAACGCTCGTTGCGGATCCGCGCGAGGTCGATCGAGGTGTGCGTCGAGTTCATGCGCGAACCTAGCGCGGCGCGCCGGTTCGGGCTTTCGGCTTGCGGGGCGTACGACGGTTCAAGGTAGGACAATCCCGTGCCGCGCCAAGATCGCGCGGGGGTCCGGGGCACCGTCGGGTCGTTGGCGGACGGGCACCGTCAGCGCCTCGGGCCAGGCCGTGCCACGTCGCGCGGCTTGGGCTTCGAGGAGGCCGCGTGCGGCTGCGGCCATCGCGACCGCGCGGTCGGTGGCCGGAAGATCGCCGCAAGTGGTGCTGCCCGCCGCGATGGCGCGGTCGCGCTCCTCCACGTCGACCCAGTCGTTGCGGAGCTCGAAGTCGCCACCGACCTCGTCGAGGCCGCTCGGCGCGCGCAGCGCGTAGCCGCCTTGTCGGACCACCGACATCCCGTCTCGGCCAAAGCTGATCGCGAGGTCGTCGCTGGTTCGGTCGCGGAGCAAGTCGCACAGGGCGGGGCGCCACGCGACGGGGTCGGTCGCCTCTTGGCGGGTCTCACCGGGCCGTGCCGGGGGCAGCGCCCAAGGACGGTTGCCCGCGTCCGGAGGCGGGACCAGGTTGAAGCGTGTGAGGCTCAGCCGCTTTCCGCCTCTGATCTCGGCGAGGCGGCGGAACGGGGATCGGCCATCGAACGCATCATCCAGGCGTGCGTTCACCACCTCCCCCAACACGCCAGGGCCGATGTCCTCCGAGCGAACGTACGCGTCGACGGTGCCGCCGGTGGTCGGCTCGCCGGGACGTCGGAACAGCGTCACGACGTGCGTCGTGTCGGGGCGAAGGGTCGCGCCGCCGTCTGTAGGCGTCGGTGCCGTCTGGACCCCGGCGGTGCCTGTGATCACGATGCGAAGGGTATCGCCACGGTCGGACGCGGCCGCGGCCTCCAGCAATCCTTGCAGGGCGCCGTCGAGGCGCAGCAGCCAGGCGTCGTGGACGGTCTGTAAGTCGTAGGCTTCCGGGTCGAGATCCGGCAACGTCGGCGCTGCGAAGTGGGCGAATACGACGCGAGCTGCATCGCCCGTTGCCGGCAACGCGGCGGCCGCGCGGGACGCGACCTCCTCCGGTGCGGCAGCGCGGGGCGCCGACTCTCCCGTCCGCAGGTGATGCAGCGCCCCGAGGAGCCTGCCGACGGCGAGCCGATGCACGCCTGCCGGGAAGCCGTCGCGCCAGGGCACGACGATGTCGACCCTGCTTGCGCCCCGGCCGGCGGCTGTCGGGCCGCCGAGGACGGCGTAGGTAGAGATGCCGAGGTCGGTCAACAGCCCGAGGACCGGCGGGTTGACGCCCTCGGGGACCATGCCGGCGGCGTCGACCGCGGCCCGCCCGGTGCGCTGGGCCTGCAACGCCAAGTCCGGGTCATCACTGCTCGCCCAGCTCTGTCGAAAGAGGGTGGCCGTTTGCGACCAGTCGGCCAACAACGGCAACCGACCTTGCGCGAGGTCTTCCGCGCGCAGGCCGTCGACAGCGACCCACAGCACGTCTTGTGCCGCGCCGTGGGCGACCGACGGGACGTCGGCCGGCGCGACCGCGCCACGCGACGCCCCCTCGGGCCACGCGCTCGCACCCGCCGCCAACGCCGCCACGGCCACCCAGCTCCGCGCGTCGCGCGGCTGCCACCGCGCACGCTCCCGACCGCGCCAGCGGTCCCACGCGAGGCCCGCGAGCCCGAGCAGGGCGCCGTCGATGAGCGCTCCGACCGCTGGGGCGCCGAGGCTCCACCCCGGCGCCGCCCAACGCGCGGCGAGTCCGTCCACGACGCCGATGGCCGCGCCCGCGAGCGCGAGGCGCAGTGCGATTCCACCGGTGCGCGTCGACGTGGCGTTCATCGCTCCTCCTACGGTTGCGACGGGGGCGTCGCCTGCGCGTCATCTTCGTCGTCTTGGACGTAGCCGCTGACCTTCAACATCTCGAGGACGGCGGGGTCGATGCCACGTGCGGTCGCAGCGTCGATGCTCACCCGCTGGCGTCCGACCTCCGCAGCGAGGGCGGCCGCTGCCGGTGCTGCCGGGTCGATCGGCCCCGGCGAGGATTCGCCGGGATCCGTCTGGAGATCGTAACGCCGGTCCTCACCGTCGAAGTGCAACCACTTGTCGGTGGTCGATGCCCACCAAGCCACGGTGAGCCACGAAGGCTTGAAGTCCTCGGGGTTGTGGGCCGACGCCGACGTGACGGGGCGCGGCGGGTTGGCCGGCGCGCCGTCACGCAACAGGTGCCACGCCTCAAGCGTCGAGAGCGGGTTGGGCAGCTCGACCGGTGCCGCGTCGTCCGGGCGCGTGCCGTCGAGGTAGAGGAAGGGCACCCGGGTGACGGACTGCCATGCGGCGCTGCCATGTCGCAGGAGCTCGTGCTCGCCGAGGTGCTCGCCGTGGTCGCTGGTGATCACCATGCGGTGGGGCTTGCGTGCCCAGCCGTGGTCGCGGAGGGCTTTCAGGGCTTCGGCCAGGTTGGCATCGGCCTCGTGAACGGCCCACGGGTACGCGTTTTGGATCCGGGCGAGGTACGCGGGGCGGGCCTCGGCCTTCATCTGTCCGGTGACGAACGCGTAGTACGGGTTGTCGGGTTTGGCGGTGTGGGGGAGCAGGTTCGTCCGACCCATCGCTTGCGCCCAAGGCACCCCGTTGGGCACGGCCGGGTAGGGGTCGTGCGCGTCGAAGATGTTCAACACGAGGAACAGCGGCTTCGAGGGGTCGAGCCGCTTCAACTCGTGCTCGAGGATCTCGGACATCGACGGGCCGCGCATCGGCCCGGTCAAGGCCTTCGCGACGACGACGCGGTCGAAGCCCTGCCAAAAGCCACCGGCTTCTCCGTTGAACACGGGGTTGCCGGAGAGGAACAGCGTCTGGTAGCCGCGGGAGGCAAAGGTCTCGGCGAGCGTCTCGGCGCTGTCGGCGAGCGGTGTCCCGAGCGTGTGCACGCCGTGCTCGGCGGTCGGCTGCCCGGAGAACAAGCTGGCGTGGGCGGGGAGGGTCCATGTGGCCGGGCTGTAGGCGTCGCAACGCACGACCGCCTTGTCGGCGAGCGCCTGGAGGGTCGGGGTGGTCGGTTTGTCGTAGCCACACAGCGAGGTCCGGTCGGCCCGGACGGTGTCGAGGACGACGAGCGCGACGAACGCGGGCTCCCCCGCGGGGAGGTCGTCCGTTCGGACGGTCGGAGCCACGCGGTCGCGACGCACGGCCGTTACGCGGCGGTCCCAGTCGGCGCTGCCGAGGCCGTCGCCCTCGGGGCGGCAGCGACCTCGGCATCCGAACATCAACAAGGCGAGCAACAGGGCGCGGTTCATGGGGGCGTGCCTTCGCGGGGGGACGTCGAGGGGGCCGTTGGCGGCGGCGTGGGGGCGCCGTCGGCCGCCAGGTAGCCGACGGCGATCAGGGCCTGCACCCAAGCCGGATCGTCGGCGGGGGGCGGTTTGTGGTGCAACGCCTCAATTTTGGCGCACAGGTCCTTGAGGGGCGCCACCAGCCGGTGACCGCCGAGCGGTTTTCGGTCGAGCTCCGCGGGGTCAGCGGCGAGGTCGTAGCGCCCCACGGCACCGTCGACGCACACGACCTTGGTGCCTCCGTCCCACACCGCGCCGGCGAGCGTGCCGATCAAGACGTCGCGTTCGTTTGGCTCGGCAACGGCGTGTACGGGCGGACGCGACGCCGGGATCTGGCCGTACAACAGCAGGTCGTGGACCCACTGCCCGCTCGCAGGCTCCGGGATCGGTGCGATCGGGGTGGTCGTGTCGTACGCGACGAGGGGCACCTGAACCGCGCCCTCGTAGACGAAGCCGCCGTGCCGCAGCAACTGGTGCTCCCCGAGGAGCTCGCCGTGGTCGGACGTCACGACGAGCCGCATGCCGCGGTTGGACCAGCCCTTGGCGACGAGCAACTCCAGCGCGGCGCCGAGCTGCGCGTCGGCTTGGTGCACGCCCCAGTCGTACCCATTCCGGACGCGGCGCAGCAACGCCTTCGCTTCAGCGGGCTTGGCCAAGCCCTTGACGAACCGAACGTACGGATGGTCGGCGTCATGGACGTTGGGGTGAAGGTTCTCCACCCCTTGCGTCGGCAGCCACGGCACCCCCTCTGGGATGGCCGGGTACGGGTCGTGCGCGTCATAGGCGTTGAGAAACAAGAACAACGGCTGGTTCGGATCGAGCGCTGCGAGCTCCTGGTCCAGTCGTTCGATCAGCCGTGGTCCCCGGAGACCGTAGGACGCGTCTGCGACGGCGACCGCATCGAAGCCCTGAAGCAGTCCGGACGGCGGCTGCAGGATCATGTTCCCTGACACGGCGAGCGTCTGGTACCCGGCCGCTTGAAAGCGCTCGGCCACGGTCTCGAACGCGGCGTCCAGCGGGCGCACGCGCGTCACCGGGTTGATCGAGACCTCCGAGCGGGTCGACCACACCGCCTCGTGCTCGACCACGCTCTTTCCGGAGAAGAAGGACGCGTGGGACGGGTGGGTCCAAGCGGCTGGGCTGTACGCCTTGCAGGTATGGACGCCGCCGCGTCGGACGACCTCCTCCAGCGCCGGCGTCGTGGGGCGGTCGTACCCGCACAGGCTCGTGTGGTCGGCCCGCACGGTGTCGAGAACGGCGAACACGACCAAAGGAGGAGCGCGCACCACCCCGTCCACGTCGGTCGTCGTCGCTGGGGCCGTCGGCGCTTCACCGGCGGACGCGGCAGCCCGCTCCTCGTGCTTGCCGACCTTGCTCCGGCGGCCGGTCGGGCCACCGTTGCCGCACGCGCAAAGCGTGAGCACGATCCAAGCGAGAAGCGGACCACGCACGGGGTGGATCACTTGGTGGGCTTGAGTCCGAGCTCAGACGCCAGCTTGGCTTCTAGCTCAGCCTGAGGGAGCTGCGCCCAGGCCTCGCACATCGCCATGACCTGCTCCAGCGGGTACTTCTCCATGGCGAGGCGGCCGGCCTCCGCCGAGAAGGCGGCGCCGTACCGCGCGCTCAGCACGTCATCGAGCGCGCCGCAACGGCCCTTGGTGGCGTCAGGGTCGGGTTCGGCCGGGGGCGGCACCGGGGCTTCGGGGGCGGGTGGCGCCTCGATCTTCGGCTCCTCGTGCGGCCGACCCGTTGCCGTGACGTCCGGGGTGGGCGCCGGCGCTTCGCCAGCTGCCTCCGGCGCCTCTGCGGCCGCCGTGGTCGAAGGCGTGGGCGCCGGCGGCGCCTCGCCGAGCCAGAACAAGACCCCGCCGAGACCGATGCCGAGGCCTGCCAACAGGAGAATGCGACGCATGTGCACCTCACACCGGGCAGTTAACGAGACGCAGCCGTACCGGCGACGTTGCGCGACCGGCTTCGACGAGGCCAGGCCGCGAAATCGACCGCAGGCCACGAGCCAAAGGTCGCGACCGCGCCAAAGCCCTCTGCGTACCACCTCGTCGCGTTCTCGACCGTGACCCCACCGAGCGCTCCGAGGGGCAGCGGCGCGCCTTGAAGCAGCGCCTGCCGCTGCGCTTCGGGGAGACCGGTGCGTCCCTTCGAGGCAACGTCGGCCACTGGCGAGAGCCAGGCGAGCTGTACGCCGGTTGCCGCAGCTCGCGAGATTTGGGCTGCATCGTGCACCGCCGCCGTCGACCAGTCGAAGGTCGCGAGATCCTGTGGATGGACCGCGTGAAGGAGGGCGCTGGGGAGGTGGATCGCGCGGTAGCCCCACGCGACGGCCTCCTCGGGCGTCGCGCCGATCGCGAGGCGGGGATGGCCGCGCTGGCGAACCCCAGTGGCGACGAGGGCGCGGTCTGCTGCGTCGAGCCCAGCGAGCCGTAGCCACACGGCGACGTGGGGCGCAGCGAGGGCGTCGCACGCACCTTCGAGCAGGCTGCGCCACGATGCACCGGCGCGGACCACATCGACGCCGAGGATCAGCTCGGGGTGCGCCAGGGGACGCCTTCCGTGGGGCTCGAGGGGCCGCCGAGGAACCGCGGCGGCATCGGCTGCGCCAGGTACGCAGCGCGACCGGCGGCTGCGGCCCATCGCACGGCTTCGGCCATGCGCCGCGGATCACTCGCCTTGGCCACGGCCGTGTTGAGCAGGACGGCGTCGGCCCCAAGCTCGAAGGCCCGCGTCACGTGGCTCGCCGTCCCGAGCCCCGCATCGATGATCACCGGCACGTGAATGTAGCGTCGGATCAACGCGAGGGCGTGCGGGTCGCGGATGCCCAACCCCGTTCCGATCGGAGCCGCGAGGGGCATCACGGCGGCGCAGCCGACGTCTTGGAGCTTTCGCGCGAGGACGACATCGTCGTTGGTGTACGGGAGGACGACGAACCCATCTCGCACCAAGTGCTCGGCCGCCTCGAGGAGCTGTTCACCGTCGGGGAGGAGGGTCTCGTCGTCGGCGACCACTTCCAGCTTGATCAGGCGCGTCCCGAGCGCCTCGCGACCGAGGTGCGCGGTGCGGATCGCGTCGCGCGCCGTGAGGCACCCAGCGGTGTTGGGGAGGAGGTGGAGCCCGGCGGCCCGGAGCACGTTGTACAGGTTGCCGTCGTGCTGACCCGGCGTGACGCGTCGCAAGCTGACCGTGACCAACGCGCTACCACTCGCCTGAATGCACGCGAGCATCTCGTCGCGGTTGGCGTACATCGCGGTTCCGAGCAGGACCCGAGAGGTGAGCTCCAGGCCACCGATCGACCAAGCGTCCGTGTCCATCCTCAGCCTCCAGCGAACGGCGCCGCGATCTCGACGACGTCGCCCTCCGCAAGCTGTGTGCACGACCATTGAGAGCGCGGGACGATCGCGTCATTGTGGGCGACGGCGACACCGTCGCGTGCCTCCGCGGCCAGCCAGAAGGCGACGAGGGCATCGACCGTCGACGCCGTCTCTGGCACCGAAGTGGGTGTTCCGTTGAGGATGAGGTTCATGGCTTTGTCGTAACGCGACCGCTGCAGCCTAGCCGCCGAGCAACGCCGTCAGCGCTTCCCGGACGCTCCGTACGGGCACGTACTGCAACCCGTTCGGGATGGGGCAGGTGACGGGGGGGCCGACGACGCGAAGGAAGCCATGGCGCGCGGCCTCTCGCAGGCGCAGTTCGGGGTGCGGCACGGCGCGGAGCTCGCCGACGAGGCCGATCTCGCCGCCAACCAGCGTGCGCGGGTCGAGCGGCCGATCGAGGAGGCTGCTTGCGAGTGCCGCGACGATCGCGAGGTCGGCAGCGGGCTCATGCAGCTCGATCCCACCAGTGGCGTTGACGAACACATCCCGGTCGTGCAACGACAGGCCTGCCTTTTCGAGGACTGCCGCCAGCATGAGGACGCGCGTGCGGTCGACGCCGACGCACGTGCGCGCCGGCGTGGCGGGGGTTGGGCGTCCCACCAACGCCTGCAGCTCGGCGAGCAGGCACCGGCTCCCTTCGTGGACGGCGAGCACGGCCGTGCCCGGGGCACCGGCCACCCGTTCGGCGAGGAGGCGGGCGCTGGCGTCGGGCACCTCCTCGAGTCCCGCCTCCGTCATCTCGAACACGCCGAGCTCGCCCGAAGGCCCAAACCGGTTCTTGACCGCCCGCAGCACGCGCAACGACGTGCGGCCGTCACCCTCAAAGTACAGGACCGTGTCGACGAAGTGCTCGAGGACCTTGGGCCCGGCGAGGTCGCCTGACTTCGTGACGTGTCCGATGAGGAACACGGCGGTGCCGGTGCTTTTGGCGAGGATCATCGCCTTGTGTGCGACCTCGCGCACCTGGGTCACGCTGCCCGGAACGGACTGCAAGTGCGGCAGCCACACGGTTTGGACGGAATCGAGGACGACGACCCGGGGACGTAGCTCTCGAATGATCGCCTCGATGTGGGCGAGATCGGTGTGCGCGAGGAGGTGCAGATGCGACCCCTCGATGCCAAAGCGCTTGGCCCGAAGCTGCACTTGGCGCACAGACTCCTCGCCGCTGACGTACAGGACGTCGAGGCCCCGCGCAGCGAACCGGCTGAGCGCGAGCAGCAGGAGCGTGGACTTTCCGACGCCCGGGTCGCCCCCGAGCAGGACGAGGCTGCCGGCGACGAGGCCCCCGCCGAGGACACTGTCGAGCTCGGCGATCCCGGTGCGGACCCGCACCTCGCCGTCGCCGGAGTCATCGAGTCGCGACAGCTCGACCGGGCGGTCGCCGTCGGACAACGACGATGCAGGGCGGAGCGTAGGTGCCGGCGGCGGCACCTCGGCGCGCTCCTCAAAGGTGTTCCAGCCCTTGCATTCAGGGCAACGGCCCATCCACTTCGCGACTTTGTAGCCGCAGGATGTGCAGACGAACGACGAGCGAGCGCGCGACACGAGGACCTCACGTCGCCCCTGTAGCGTGCTGGCCGTGCCGCCGGAGCCGTCCGGCCTCAGGCTTCCGTGGTCGGGGCCCACCCGTCGCGATGTAGCGCGACCTCAGCTCGGTAGGCTTGGGCGCTTGCATCACGCTCAGCGTCGCTCCAACCGAGGTGGGCCGCCATGCGCTCGGCGACGGCGGCCACGGCGCTGAGTCCTTGGTCCTTCGCCCGGTAGAACACCTGGGTGCGGCGGATCAACACGTCCGCGACCTCGTGCGCGAGCTCCTCGCGGACGGACCAATCGACCATCGCGAGGATCTCCGGCCGATCCGGGTGTAGGCGGGTGCCGGCGGTCGGGTCGGCAGCCACAAGGGCAGCGACCTCGGTGGCGCGTCCGCCGTAGGTGCGCACCAGCTCCGCGGCGACGTCGCGCGGGAGTCCGGCGATCGCCGCGGTCGCGTCGACGAACGCACCGAGTCCGGCTTCTCCCGGCCAACCGGCGCCGCCCGGCAGGGGCTCGTCCGCCGTACCAGGGGCCTGGAGGCGACGCACGTCGCCGCCGCGTGCCTTCCAGACACCGACGGCCGCGTCGACGACCTCGGCCGCCATCCGCCGGTAGGTCGTGAGCTTCCCGCCGGCAATCGTGACCAGGCCATCGGGTTCGACGGTGAGCTGGTGCTCTCGGCTGACCGCGCTCGCCGAAAGGGACCCGTCGCTCGGTGGGGGCGCGATCAATGGCCGCAGGCCCGCCCACGTCGAGACGACGTCGTGGACGTTCAGGTCGCGGCCGGGGAAGTAGTGGTTGGTGGCGTGGAGGACATAGGCGACATCGGCCGCGTCGGCCGCGACCTGATCGGCGTCGCCCGCGTAGTCGGTGTCGGTCGTGCCGACGTACGTCTGCGCGCCCCAGGGGATGGCGAACAGCACGCGACCATCGTCGGGGTGGCGCAACACCACGGCGTGTCGGACGGGCAGCCGCGCAGCGTCGAAGACGACATGGACGCCCTTGGTCGGCCGCAGCATCGGCGTCGTGGCTTGCCCGTACGCGGCCCGCCGAAGCGCGTCGGTGTAGGGGCCGGTCGCGCTGATGACCACCGTCGCCTCGACCGCCCGCGTCGTCCCGGTTCGGGTGTCGACGACGTCGGCACCGACGAGGCGGCCCGAGGCGTCGCGTCGCAGGCCGGTCACGCGCGCGCCGGTCGCGATGACGGCCCCATGCGCTGCCGCGTCGAGCGCGGTCTCCAGCGTCAGGCGTGCGTCGTCGGTGGCACAATCCCAGTACAGCGGCGCCCCGTGAAGGCCTTGGGAACGCAGCAGCGGCTCTTCGGCGAGGACGCCAGCCCGGTTGAGTCGGCGGTGCAACTTGGGGCTTCGGAACAGGCTCAGGGCGTCGTAGACGAACAACCCGGCGTTGATCTTCCACAAGGGGTTGCTTGCGCCATCGAACACCGGGAACAAGAAGCCCAACGGCCGCACGAGGTGCGGTGCGATCGTCTGGAGCACGCGACGCTCATTCACCGACTCAAACACGAGCCCGAGGGCCATCTGCTCCAGGTAGCGCAAGCCGCCA
>JBJONI010000438.1:0-3023 GCA_046051915.1 Pseudomonadota bacterium | reverse complement strand
GAAGCGGACGCGGCCGAAGCAGACGGGACCGTCGACTGGGGCACCATCGACGGTGAGGCGTCGCGCTACGCCGCGATGTGGCTCACCCCAGCCGGCGACGCCGACGCCGTCAGGGTTGCCGTCACGGACGGCCTGTTCGACGTCTTCGACATCGAGGCGTTCGTCTACCAGGCCCCACCCGACGTCGACGTGGCGATCGAGTTGCGCTGGGTCGCAGATCCCGACGGGAACGACCGTGGCGTGATCGTCACCGCCGACGCGAACGGGCCCGGTGGCCTCGAACAGATCAACTGGGCCGGCAGTGCGTTCTCGGACGACTCCGGCACCTATGAAGTGGTCGTACGCGCCGTCTCCGGAAGCGCCTGCGACGTCCCGGTTTGGGTTCAAGTCCTGCTCGGAGGGTGGTGATGAGGCGCCAAGCTCTGGTCGCAGGATGCCTGTGGTGCGTCGGCGTCGGCTGCGTACGTGGCGAGGACGCACCGCCGCCCATGATCGACCCGGATGGGGATCCGGGAACCCCCCGACGCGCAGCCGACCTGACGATCGCCCCGACGGACGCGTGGGGCCAGCCCTTGCCGTCTGCGACGCTGTCCTTGGACCGCCCTCTGCCCGCCGCCGCCCAACGCGACGAGGCCACCGGCGCCCTCCGACTCGGTCTCGGTGACGTCGCGTTCACGTTCACGGTGGATGTTCTCGCCGCCGACCACGACCCGCTTCGCGTCCACCTCACGTGGGACGGGGGGACGCTCACCAGCCGAGACCCTCGCGTCGTCGTCGCGCGCCGGGACGATGGACCGCGGCCACACGTCGCCGCGGTCCTGCTGCTCGACCACGCGTGGCTCGCGCCCTCGGGTCCGAGTCCGTCGCACAACGAGGCGACGCTGCTGCGCGACGGCGAGGCCTACTGGTCCGCGGTGGCGACGGACTTGGAGACCACAACGCGGCGGGTCACGTGGACGACGTGGTGGTGGGAGTCGGACTTCGAGATCGTTCGACCCGACAACCACGCGACGCTGTCTCCCGCAGCACGGGCTGGCAACACCGTCCTGGCGCGCTTGCTCGCCAACCCCGCCGTTCAAACCCGCGCGCTCGTCAACCTGTTCGGCGACGTCGACCTTGGGGCCTACCTCAACACCGACGCCGACCTGCGCGACCGCGCGGAAGATCCCAACGACGCGTTGGAAGCGATGCTTCAGCCGAACCCGACCGCGGTGCCGCTGTTCGACCCATACGAGGCCCCTGAGGCGCCGATTGACCGACCTGGCCGGCTGCGAACCCGCCCGGAGTGGACCGGCTGGACCCTCGAAACCCCGAGCCCCACGGCCTTCGTGGACGTGCTGACCGCCCCCGCCGCCTCTTGGCACCAAAAGGCGCTCGTGTTGGATGGCGCCACCGCGTTCGTCTCCGGCATGAACACGAAGGGCACCGATTGGGACGACCACGCCCACGCGCTCCACGACGCCCGCCGCATGTCCTTGGACGCGAGCAACGCGGACCGCGCCGACGTGGCCGCCGGCGAAGCCTTCCCCACGTTCGGACCGCGCAAGGACTACGGCATCCGCCTCGCCGGCCCGGCCGCGTACGACGTCGAAGCCATCCTCGCGAGCCGCTGGAACCGGGCGCTCGATGACGGCGAGCTGTACGCGGAGACGTCCACCGCGTTGACGCTCGATGAAGCCCCCGAACCGCCCGTCGACGGGGTGCTGAGCCAGATCGTGGCGACCATGCCCGCGCCCTGGTCCCTGCGCGCCATTCGCGACACGCACGACCGTGCGTTCCGCCAGGCCACCTCGCTGATCTACATCGAGGACCAGTACTTCCGAGCCCCGCTCCTGCTCGACGCGCTGCTCTCCCGCATGGCGTCGGAGCCTGGCCTCCGCCTCGTCGTCGTGACGAAGCCGATGTCGGGCCTCGACCCCGGCGCCCAGCATACCTTCGCGGGCGATGCACAACTCCGCGCGTTGTTCCCTGATCGCTACCTCGCGCTCTCGCTCCGAAGCGTCGACCTCTACCTCGACGAGGGCCTGTTCTTCGACACGGTCGCGTTTGAATCGGCCGACATGGATGTTCACAGCAAGCTTCGCATCGTGGATGACCGGTACCTGTCGGTCGGTTCCTGCAACTTCAACAACCGGGGCTACCTGTACGAGGGCGAGTTGAACGCCGCGGTGTTCGACGACGCGTGGGTGGCAGCGGCGCGGCGCGACGTGTTCGCGAACCTCCTCGGGGATGCTTGGGAGGAACGCTACGCCCACGACGACGACGCCCTGTTCCAAGCCCTCGCGGCCACCGCCGTCGCCAACCAAGCGATCCACGATTGGTGGTCGGCGAACGCAGGGGACCTCGACGTGACCGAAGCCGCACGCGAGCGCACGAATCGGTGGCCGCAAGGCTTCGTCTACCCCCTCGATTTCCGCGACGACTACACGTTCGACGTGGGGACGGACGCGTTCTGACCTCCATGGGAAGGTGGCGGCCGGCCGGCGGGTCCGGTACGACAACGACAGGAGGCGCCATGCGCTGCGGATTGCTTGCCGGTCTCTGGGCGCTGTCGACCGCCGCGGCGGCCGAAGACGCCGTCACCCTCGGCGCCGAAGTCGGAGCGGGCGGGCGCGCGCCGGGCTTTTCGCTCCCCGCCGAAGACGCGCTCGGCCTCAACCTGGCCGGCCGCATCGAGGTCGTGATCCCCGCTGCGCTCCGCGTGCGCGCCGACGTGCGCTACCTCGAAGGTCAGTTCGCTGGGGAGACCGGCCAACGCTTCTTCGACCTGTCGGTCGCCGGCAGCTTCCCGACGGTGATCCTGCTGTGTGCCGACGTCCACGAGTTCTACCTGCGTCAGGGGACCAACCCGACCGACGACATCGTACAGTTTCAAGGCGGACTCGGCTTCCGCGCGAAGCTGCTCGGCTCGCTCAAGGGCGGATTTGGCGTCGCGTACTACGACCAGCCCGGCGCGACGGCAGAGCGCGCCAACGCGATCGGCGGCTACGCTGGCGCCGAGTACCTCGCACGGTTCAAGTGGG
>JBJONI010000437.1:0-3679 GCA_046051915.1 Pseudomonadota bacterium | reverse complement strand
AGGCGGCGCTGAGCAAGGCCGAGGACGCGCGGCTGAACCTGCTTCGGCGCGAGGCCGCTTGGGCTGCACGATCCCCAGCGGCGCGCACGACCAAGCAGCGCGCTCGGCTCGATCGTCTCGAGGTTCTGCAAGCCGCGCGGCCACTTCCGGTCGAACGGTCGTTTACCCTCGATCTTCGGACCGGTGAGCGGTTCGGCCGCACGTTCCTCGAGGCCCGTGGCCTGAAGAAGCGCTACGACGGCCCGCCGCTGTTGCGGGGCCTCGATCTCGACCTCGGTCCCGGCGATCGGATCGGCATCGTCGGACCCAACGGCATCGGAAAGACCACCCTCCTCGGGTTGCTCACCGGCGACGTGACGCCCGACGGCGGCACGATCCGCCGGGGGCAGCGGGTCCGACACGCGATCCTTGACCAGCACCGCACGGGCTTGCCAGAGGGCGAGACGGTCTTCGACGCCGCAGGCGGCGGGCGCGAGACCCTCGTCGTCGGAGACAGCGAGGTCCATGTCGCCGGATTCTTGCGTCGGTTCTTGTTCTCTCGCGAGATCCTCGATCAGAAGGTCGACGCGCTCTCCGGCGGCGAGCGCGCACGATTGCTGCTCGCGAAGAAGATGCTCGAAGGCGCCAACTTGCTCATCCTGGACGAGCCGACGAACGACCTTGATCTGATGACGCTGTCGGTGCTGGAAGAAGCGCTTCTCGCGTACGACGGCGCCGTCGTGGTGGTGACCCACGATCGGGCGTTTCTGGATCGCGTTTGCACCGCGGTCCTCGGGTTTCATGGGGACGGTGAGATCGTTCGTTACGCCAGCCGGACGCAATGGGAGCAGGCGGTGGCGGCGCGTAGCCACGGTGTCCAAGCGCCCTCCGGTGTGCCGGCCAGTGCGCCCGGCGGTGGGGTCGGCGGTCCGCCTGCGGCGTCCAAGGCCGCGCAGACGGACGGCGGAGCGAAGGTCTCGCGGCTGTCGTTCAAGGAGCGCAAGGAGCTCGATGGCCTGCCAGACCGCATCGCGTCGATCGAGCAGGAGATCGCACGCATCGAGGCGCTGCTCGCGGACCCCGCGACGTACCGGAGCGGCGACGCCGCGGCGCTCGCGGCAAAGCTCGAGTCGGAGAACGCGTCGCTCGTCGAAGCCTTCGCGCGATGGGAAGCCCTCGAAGCGCGTGCTTAGCCGACGCGCCCCTCGTCGCGGGCCCGCTCTCGTGCCTGAAGACCCGCGACTTCCTCGTCGCGAACGCGGCGAGGGCGTAGCGTCGTCTCCCAGAGCCTGAGATGGAGCGACTCGGCAGGGTCGCTGAGGTGGTCGGGTGTCGGCGCCCAATGGACGATCGCCTCAGGCGCGAAGGTGACCAAGCGCTCCGCGGTGCGGCGAGGCACGACGACGTAGACGAAACCGCCGAGGTCCCGAAAGCCGACGATGGCCGCCCCGCCATTGCGAAGGTCGCGGGCCAACGACTCGCGAAGCGATAGGCAAGCGAGCGCAGGGCTGTCGAGGCGGCGGTGGTAGAACGGGACCGGGCCGCGGCCCGCCATCCGGTGCGCCATCGCGACCTGCTTGATGCGGTGGACCGTCTCATGCGCGACGCGCTCGGCCTCCGCGCGCGCCCGGTCCGCCGCCGCCTGAGCGACGCGCCGCTCGCGTTCGGCCTCAGCGGCCGCCTGACGCGCCCGCTCGGACGCCGTCTTGGGGTCACGGGCGGCTTGGGCGGCCTTTCGGTCCTCCTTGGCGGCACGATCGATTTTGGCGGCCGACTTCTTGTCGATCAGCCCGGCCTTGAGAAACTGGTCGCGGAAGGACACGGATCACCCGATCGCGAACAGCTGGATCTGCTTCTGGCCGTCGACCGTCAGCCGACCGAGGACCTCGCCGGCCTGACGCGCGGGCCCGCGGCGCAGGGCGTCGACGCCGGCCTTGGTGAGCACGACGCGCCCTCGGTGCGCCGAGAGGTTCATCATCCAGCGCGCCATGAAGAACGGGCCGAGGAGCTCCCACCCTGCACCTGGGCGCCCGCTGTCGGGGAACAACTTGGCTTTGCCTGGGCACACACCCGCCGCCATGATGAACCCCGCTTCGCGCGCGGCGGCACGAACCTGCTGTACGGCACCCAACGCGCGGTCCATCGTCTCCGGAAGGTCGCCGCGCACAGGCCACACCGCGAGGACAGACCGGCCCTCACGCTCCCAGATCTGCGCGCCCGCTCGGGTGAGCGTGTCGGTCCACGCGTCGGTCACCTCGTCGACGACCGTGCGTCCGGACTGCTTCGGGCCAAGGGCCACCGCCTCGGCGGCCACGACGACAAGGACCTGCTCCTTCGTCTTGCGATCGACGACGCGGGCGCCCTGGGAACCGAGCCCGAGCTCGGTGAGGTAGGTCGCCATGTCGAGGTTCGACGCCCGATGGCCTTCCCTGGCCATCAGGTTGCCCAGCTCGTCGAGCATTTGCCCCGCGTTCCGGAACCGATTCTTCGGCTCGCGGGACAACGCCTTCAGCACGAACCGGTCGAGCTCCACGCTCATCTTCGGCCGGTAGGTGCGTGGGGAGGGGACCTCGGCGCGACGCGCCTTCTCCATCGTCTCGTCGCGGTTCGCGCCCTTGAACAGGCGCCGCCCGGTCAGCAACTCCCAGAGAATGACGCCGAGGCTGAACAGGTCCGACCGTCCGTCGAGTGGTGCGTTCTCGATCTGCTCGGGGCTCATGTACGCGTACTTGCCGCGGACAGTTTCGTGGAGCTCTGATGCTTGGAACGCGGCGCGGCTGATGCCGAAGTCGGTGATCTTGATCTCGCCGGCCATCGAGATCAGGAGGTTGGCCGGTGAAATGTCGCAATGGACGATGTTGAGCGTGCTGCCATCGTCGTCGAGCCGTTCGTGCGCGAACCGGAGGGCCTTGAGCACCTCGGAGACGATGAACAGCGCGAGATGAACGGGGAGTTGGCGCTCGCCATCCAGCTTGTCGAGCAGCTTGCCCAGATCGATGCCGTGCACGTACTCCATGGCCATGAAGTACGACCCGTCGACGACGCCGAGGTCGAACACCTGCACGATGTTCGCGTGCTGGAGCAGGACGGCGATGCGCGCCTCGTCGACGAACAGCGTGACGAACTCCTCGTCGCGGCTGTATTTTTCGAGGATCTTCTTAATGACGAGGGTCTTTTCGAAACCAGCGGATCCGTAACTGCGGGCGCGCCAAACCTCCGCCATCCCGCCGATCGCGATGCGTTCGACGAGGCTGTAGTCGCCGAATTTCTTCTCGACGGCCTGTTGGCTCAAGGCGTAGACCCCCATTGAATCCTAGCCCGTTGCGGGTGCGACGTCTCGCCGCAGGTGGCGGCGATTCGTCGCAGCCTCGCTGGTCGCGTGCAACGCGCGTGCTTACACCGATGCCGTGGGGTGGGCGATGGGCTGGCTCTTCCTTGCGATGGTGGCGCTGCCGTTGCTCGATCTGTTCCTCCTCGTGCCGTTGACGGTCGAGGTCGGCTTCTTCAACACGGTCGGCCTCATCCTTCTCGGTGGTGCGCTCGGCACCGCGCTGTTGCGTCGCTCGTGGGCAGACGTCATGCAGTCGCTGTCCAACGACATGGCTGCGGGTCGCCCGCCCGAGGACCACGTCGTCGAAGGCGGGCTCGTCGCCGTCGGCGGGCTGCTGCTCGCGGTTCCGGGTTTGCTGAGCGATGTCGT
>JBJONI010000436.1:0-2521 GCA_046051915.1 Pseudomonadota bacterium | reverse complement strand
CCGCGCGGGAACCGAGCCCGTGGTCTTTGACGTTGCAGGGCTCCGCGCCGCCACGCCGATCTGCTACGAGGGGATCTTGGGCTACGTGTGCAACGCGTTTGCGTCGCCGGATCTCCTCGTCAACGTGACCAACGATGCCTGGTTTGGTGAGAGCGCTGCCAGCGCGCTTCATGGCATGCTGGTGACCTTCCGGGCGATCGAGTTGGGCGTCCCGGTGGTTCGGTCGGCGTACTCCGGCTGGTCGTGGACGGCAGACCCCACGGGTCGATTGCACGACGAGCTTCCGTTGTTTCAGGAGACCTCCCGCGTCGTCGAGGTCCGTCAGGTGCGGTTCTCAACCGTCTATGCCGCGGCGCCGGACGCCTTCGTCGCGCTGTGTGCGGTGCTGTGTCTGTTCGCGGTGGGACGTCGTCGATGAGCCTGCTCGATAAGGTCCAGCGATTTCGTCGGATCGGCGCCTCGATGCTGGCGTCGTTGCTGCTCCAGGCTCGGAACCTGATCGTGAGCCTCGTGGTGTTCCGCATGTTTGCCGATCCCAACGCGGTGTGGGGCACGGTGAACAACGTCTTGGTCGTCGTGACGGTGTTGGCGTTGCCGGCGAAGTTCGGACTGGAGTTCACCGGCGTTCAGTTGGTGTCGAAGTACCGCAGCGATCGACCGGATCTCGCGAGTCTCGCGCTTCGGCGCACTGCACTGCTGCGTCTGGGTCTCGGGTTGCTGGTCGCCGCACCGATGCTCGCCGCCCCGGCGTCGGTGGGGGCGCTGGTCGGCTTGGGAGACGTGCCCGCGCTCGTGGTCCTCGGGGGTTGGCTGCTCCTGAGCACCTCGGCCTACGAGTACACCTCGCTGCTTCTGAGCGGCACCGACAACTTCGGGGCGATGGCACGCAACCGTGTCGTCTACACCCTCGCGAACGTCTCCGGCATCGCTTGGGCGGCTTGGCGCACCGCGTCGGGGAGCGATGGCGCGTACGACATCGTTCTTGCGCAGGTCGCCGCCGCGGTCCTCGCGTTCGTGGGCGGGGCGGTCGCGTTGGCCGGGGAAGATCGTCGCCTGCGAAGCGCCGCGGTCCTCAGCACCGAGGGGCCGACCTCCGCTCAACTTTGGCGCGACATCTGGTGGTTCTCGCTGCCCATGCTGCTCGTCAATGGGTCGGGGCAGTTGTTCAGCTACTTGGGGCGGTTGGTCCTGCCTATCCTCGCCGATCGGTCGGTTCTCGGTGCTTACGCGCTCGCCGAGTCGGCGGTCTCTGCTGCCGTGTTCGGGACGTACGCGTTCCGCAACGTCGCGCGGACCCGCCTCCCCGGCCTCCTTCGAACGGACCCGGCGGCAGCGCGCGAGGTGCTGCTGGCGAACTATCGTGCCAACCTCGCTGTGGCGGCCGTGATCGCTGCGGGCGCTGTCGCGGCGGCGCCTTCGCTGTTCCGCGTGTTGTACGGTCCCGACGCCGAGGTGGCTGCTGGCCTGATGCCAGCGTTCGCACCGTACATCCTGATTTCTACGCACGGGAACCTCTCGGCGACCGCGCTGGCGGCCGCAGACCGTCCCCGCGCGTACGCCGCGTTGCTGCTGGCATGCGGTCTCGTCGGTGTCGCTCTGAACGCCGCGTTCATCCCGTCTCTTGGGGCCGCCGGGGCGGTCGTCGGCGGGACGCTCTCCAACGTGCCGCTCGCCGTGGTCGCTTGGGTCTTCGTGGCGCGGGCCTATGGCGTCTCGACGGCCGAGGTGCTCCGCGGCGGATGGAGGACCGCGCTCCGCCTCATGCTGTACTTCGCGCTGCCAGCAGGCGCGGGGCTCGCGGTCGCTGGACCGACGTGGGTTGGCGCGCTGGGTGCAGGCGTCGCGGTTGTGGCGGTGTTTGCGTCGCTGATCTGGGCGACAGGGGAGCTTCGCCGGCTCCGCGCGGCGCTCTGAGGAGGGCAACTTGGCCCAGCGGACGGTGGGTGTCGAAGGCATGACCTGCACGGCCTGCGCGTCGCGTCTGGAGCGCGTGGTGGCGCGCGTCCCGGGCGTGACAGCGGCGACCGTGCAGTTCGCGACGGCGACCGCTCGCGTTGAGTTCGCAGACGCCGCGGCCCCGATGGAGGACGTCGTCGCGGCGATCCGTGCCGCGGGGTTCGACGTCGCGCCCTCGGATTGGTCGGTCGATGCAGCGCCGCGTGATCCCGCGGTTATACGCGCGGTTTGGGCGTGCGTCTTGGCGGCGCCCGTCGTGGCCGCCGCGATGGCGCCGACCCACGGCGTGCTTTCGGACGCGGTGCAGGTGACGGGGACGGTGCTGGTGATGCTCGGACCGGCGCGTTCGCTGCTGCGAGAGGGCCTCGCCGCGGCGCGGGCTGCGAGCGGTGAGCTCGCGCTGCTGGTGTCGCTGGGCGCCGTCGCCGCCGTGGCGGCGAGCCTGCCCGCCGTCGTCGACCCGGTTGGCGAACACGGTCGCTATTGGGAGGCGGCTGCCGGATCGTTGGCGTTGGTTCTCGTTGGCCGGGCCCTGGAAGCGCGCGCGCGGCGAACGGCGTACGGT
>JBJONI010000435.1:0-3981 GCA_046051915.1 Pseudomonadota bacterium | reverse complement strand
CACGACCGTCGTCCGCGTGGGCTCCGACGCGACGGGGGCGTCGTCGACCCCCGGTGCGGTGGCTCGCGTCGTACGTCGCGTCCAGGGCCCGTCCGGTCCGCTGTGGTTGCTGTGGGAGGACCTCCCTGGGGGCGGCATCCTCGGCGTCTTTCCCGATGTGGATCCTCGCGCGCCGGTGGGCCCGCAGGATGGCATCGTGGCGCCCTCGATGCCCGACGGCCCGCCAGGGCCGCCGATGTCGCGCGCGCCGGGGACCGGTCCCGGCGCGACCGCGCCGCGCTGAGAGGCAGGGAGCCGCCGAACGCATTACAGCGGCGCGGCGCAACGTCGCGCGGCACCCGCAGGGACGTCATGTTCGGCTGGACAACACGGCTTTTGCTCACGTATCGGCGTCTGTCCGCCGTACTGGTGACGCTCGTCGTGGTGGCGTTCAGCGCGGGCATGGTGCGGCTCGGGGGCGACTTCTCCGTTCGTTCGTTCTTCGGACGCACCGACCCAGAAGCCGCGTACTTGGCTGATTACCAGGCGCGCTGGGCGGAGGACGATCTGCTCGTTCTGGTGGCCGACGGCGGCGATGAGGGGCTGCTGACCCGTGCGCGGTTGGAACGAATCGAAGCGTTGGCGGCGCACATCGAGGGTGTGGATGGGGTGCGGGGTGTCTACGCGCTCACCCGGATGCCGCGCCAAAGCCCGGGCATCGCGGGGTTGTGGATTCCGGTGCCGTTGTTGGCGACCGCCCCGGTCACCGACGACGACCCTCGGATGCCCGCTTGGCGCGCTCGGCTGCTCGCCGATGGTGCCTTGGTGCCCAACTTCGTGAGTGCGGACGGCCGTTACGGCGCGGTGCTCGTCGCGCTCGACGTCGACACCTCCGATCTCACCGCCCTGCGGCCGGTCGTGCACGCGGTGGAGGAGGCGGCGTCGTCGTCGCTCGTCGGGAGCGGTTTGGCGCTGCATGTCGGCGGCGTCCCTGCGATCCGGGCCGACGTCCTCGACGTGATCGTCCGCGACCAGTTCCTCCTCGCGCCGATCGCGGCCGTCGCGATGGGCATGATGCTCGCGGCGATGTTCCGAAGCCGTCATGGCGTCCTGATCCCCGGCATCGCGTCCGGCGTGCCGATGTTCATGCTGCTCGGCCTCATGGGGTGGACGGGGCAGCCCTTCGATCTCCTCAACCAGAGCTTCCTCGCGTTGGTTCCGGCGATCGCGGTCGCCAACGCGATCCACCTCGTCAGTCGCTACCACGAGGAAGGTCGCCGGTTCGTCGAAGATGGCGGGGTGCTCACGGCGGAGCAGCAGGTGACGGCGATCGTCGACGCCACCGAGCACATCGGCATGGCGTGCTTCCTCACCACGTTCACAACGATCATCGGCTTTCTCGCGCTGCTGCAGACGGACCTGCCGATTCTTCGGAGCTACGGCATCTACTCCGCGGCAGGGGTCGCGATCTCGTACTTCACGCTGTTGACGGTCGTACCGCTGCTTCTCCTGTGGACCCGCCGAGGCGCGCGCCGTGTGGACCACGACGATCAGGGGGCCTTGGGCGGACTGCTGCGCACGGCCGCTCACGTCACGACGACCCGCCCGTGGTGGGTGATGGCGGCGGCGGCGGCGCTGATCGCCGGTGCGAGCCTGGCGGGGACGTGGGTTCGCGTCGACAGCTTCGTTTCGCAGACCTACGACAAGGACCACCCGACGACGGTGGCCAACGACATCCTCAGCCAATCGCTGGGCGGCCTGCTCGCGTTGGAATGGGATCTGTCGGGGCCGGCCGGTGTCTTCGAGCGTCCCGAGGTCCTCGCGGCGCTCGATGGTCTGGACGCCGAGATCCGGAACGAGGCGCCGGTGCGGACGGTGCTCGGCCCGGCCGGTTTGCTCCGCAACGCGAGCGTCCTGCTCGGCGGGCCCGATCGCGTACCTCAGGACCCGGCCCTGGTCACCCGCTTGCTGAGCGTGCTGGACGATAGCCCGCTCGCGGCCGGCATCTTGTCGGCCTCTCACGACCACGGTCGCGTCACGGTGCGGACGCAGGACGTCGGCGCCGTTGCGTTCCTCGCCCTCGGGGAGCGGTTGGACGGGCGCATGGCGGAGGTGCTGGGGCCGCTCGGTGTCGAGAGCCACCTCACGGGCTCCTCCTACGTCGCTTACCGCGGCATGAGCCGCGTCACGGTGGACCTCCGCAACAGCCTGATGACCTCGTTTGGCGTGATCGGCATCGTCATCGCCCTGCTGTTCCGCGACGTATGGCTCGGACTCCTCAGCTTGATCCCGAATACGCTGCCGCAGCTGTTCGGCTACGGCGTGATGGGCGCATTTGGGTGGCTGCTCGAGCCGGCGCCGGCCGTCGTGTACACCATCGCCGTCGGCGTGAGCGTGGATTCCGCGATCCACATCATCGCCAGGTTCAACGAGGAACGCGCCCTGGGCGCGTCGGTGGACGACAGCCTGCGTGCGGCGATCTATTCGTCCGGCCGCGCCGTGATGATCACGGAGCTGATGCTCAGCTTCGGGTTCTTGGTCAACGTGTGGTCGAGTTCACCGGCGAATGCCGCGTTTGGCAAGCTGGGTGCGGTGATCATCCTGCTGGGACCGCCCTCGAACCTGTTCGTGCTGCCGGCGCTGCTCAAGCTGGGCGTGGGGTGGCGTGTCAAGCAGACGTCAAGGGCGCCGGGCTGACGTCAGACGGCCGTCGCGCGTCGGCAACTTCGAGGCATCCCAGCTCCGGGATGCTCTGGAGGTTGTCATGATGCGAGCCCTTTCCGTCGCTGCTGCTGCGCTCGCCCTTGGGGGCGGCTCCGTCGCGTACGCCGCGCCGACCAACGCGATGATGCGGTGCACCGACGCCGACGTCGGCTACGCCTACACCGACCTGTTCTTTGCGGCCTACCACAACCCGGCCACGCAGACGCTGTGTGGTGGCGACCCGCTCTCCGCAGGGAGCGTGACGCTCAACGCCTCGCACGGCGTCGTGCTCCAGCTTCAGGGCGCGCACCCGTTCAACCTGTACGAGGTGTACTTCGTCCCGTTTGGTGGCGACCCGGTCGTTGATCGCGTTCACCTTGGTGGGGTCACGACGGATTGCAACGGCGATGTTCACCGCACGGTGCGTCTCCTCAGCCGTCCGATCGACACGGTCGCCGGGGTCGCACCCAGCTTCTCGCGGCGTGTTGGACCTTTGGCAGCTGGCGCATTCTTCGTCTACAGCCGGGGGCCGATGGGCTCGATCGACAACGGCGCCTGTCAGCCGAGCGTGTTCAACACCACGAGTGGGCTCGCGACGGGCTCGTTCGTCAACCCCACGCTCTGGGGGGGTGGCGCGGGCTACGACGGCCTTCAGTTCATCTCGGGCGTCGTGGCCCCATAGGCACCTCGGTAGGCGGTCAGACGGGGTAGAATTCCTTGTCGCCGTGGATGTCGAGGTAGCCCCGCCAGACGCCCTCGCAGAGGGAGACCTTGGAGCACTTGTGGCACGCGTCGGGCGCGTTCTTGAGGTCGAACCGCTTGCGGTCCTGCCAATTGAACCGGCTACGGCCACCGTCGATGTGCTCGATGCCGAAGCCCTCGCCGTCCTGCCGGACCGAGCAGTCCGTGCTGAGATCACGGTATTCGCCCATGTGCCGACGCAGGATGCCGTCGTTGTCGCGGACGGCCGGCGGCAGCGTGCAGAGCGGGAACCCCCCGAACGTGAAGGTCTTGTGCTTCCAGTGGGATTCGGCGAGCGCGATCGCCTTGACCAAGTAGGGAACCACGTTGGGGAACCGCGGGCAGAGCTCTGGGTCGCCCTCGGCGTAGCCCTCGGGGCGCACGAAGTTCACGCGGACGTCATCGAGGCCGATCTCTTCGTAGAAGAACTTGAGCATGTGCAACATGTGACGGTAGTTCCAACCGTTGATCACGATGTTGACCGACACGCCGTCGACGAGATGGCCCTCGCGGCGCTTTTGCATCAGGTAGTGCAACGCGACCTTCTTCTTCTCGAAG